>JAHQWZ010000066.1 GCA_029856425.1 Candidatus Thorarchaeota archaeon | reverse complement strand
TCACGGGTCATTAGATGAGCTGGCTGAGCAACTAAGGATTCGGGTTCAATTTGCTGCCATAACTGAAAGGATTGGAAAAAGCAAGCTTGGAACTATTGGAAAGCCCTCACATTGGTTGATTGCCTCCAGTGTAAATAGTGCTGCTGTGAAGAATCGTTGGGGGCTGACTATCGAATATTATCCTATGGATATCATACTGGACAACTTATCTCCCCAATTGAGCGAAGAATCAGAGACCCAACTCAGAGGTTTCCTGAACAGTGCATCTTGCACTGATATTCCAGAGGAGGAGGTTGAGAAGGCTGCAAGAGTTGCTCAGAGAGTGTCTGAGATTGTAGATTCTAATGATATGGATGCGGTGACAATCGAATGCTTCAATCTTCTAATGCAGATAAGAATCTCCGGATGTTATGCACTCTCGACTCTCAATGAGCGAGAGCACTTCGTTGCCGGCTGTGAGGGTGATATACCCTCTACTTTCACTATGCTAATCGCGAAACTCATAACTGGAAAACCTGTCTTCATGGCCAATGTTATTGATATAGACGTCACATCCAATATCGCTGCATTTGCACACTGCACCATCCCTGCCTCACTCACTACAAATTACAGGTTAATGACGCATTTCGAAACTGGAATGAGCCTTGGTGTAAGAGGAGTCATTGCACATCAACCCGTTACTGTTCTGAAGGTTTCTGGAGAGGATCTTAGTCGATATTGGATTTCCAGAGGGGACATTATTGAAAATCCTGAGAACGAGGCTGCTTGCCGAACTCAAGTACGTGTGAAGTTGCAGGAGCCGGTGACCTATTTCCTTGAAGAATCATTGGCAAATCACCATGTCCTCATACTAGGTGACTTTGCAGAGAAATTCAAGAGATTCTTTTCGTTTGTGATTGATGGATGGTGAGTGTACATCTGCTATAGGATGACGCGAAAACGGTAATAAGAGAGTCTGATGCTAGGAGACACCTTGTACAATTGTTTGGGGAATGAACTTTGACTGAAATACCATTACCGCCTGATGATTATCAAGCGCCATCTGCTCCACCCAAGAAGGGTCGTGGATGCGGGACAAACTTGATTGTTGGTCTAGTCATTGCTATCGTGGTTGTGGCTGGAATCATAATAGTACTCCTCCCTGGACTTGGAAGCAATGGCATCACAACCACCAATGGCGGCCACAGCGAGAGGCTAATCGCGGACTACCAGAATCAAGACATTGATATTTCTCCCATATATTACCGTGGAGGGTTCTCAGTGTCTTCAAGTGAAGTACAAACAACTATTGTGCCTGACTTGCTGTTTGATGTTTATGTGCGTGACACTGGAACCGACAGTGTGGTACTATCGATCCATATCGCTGTGTATGAAACTAGTGTGAGCACTGTTGATGCTGCAGCTACTTGGGGTGACTTGTCGGCTTATCTGGTTGACGAGGGTACTTACTCAAATCCGACTGATCAGTGGATTGACCTCTACAACTACGCATCATCATACACCTGGGTCGTCTGGTTTGAGGCATCCGGGAAGACAGATGTCTGGGATGTCGACATCACACTGACTCTTAGGTATAATTGGGGCGCATAGAAGGGGATTCACGGAGTGCAAAGGGGATTTTCCAATCCCCTTGACTTCTTTTTTTTGTCTCAGACAAGAGGCACTCCACACTCGGGACAAAACTTGCCTGATGTGCCTATGTCTGACCCGCATTTTTGACACTTCCCAACAAGCTTGGTGAATAATGGCTTTAGCGTTTCTCGGACTTCTTCCTTCAGCACCTGCCGTTCCCAAAGCTTATCGATTCCGGAGCTGAATATCTTAGCAGAATCTGGGTTCTGGAACACATTTCCAGTGGAACATGCCTTATCCAATGCGGATTGGAATGATGGGCTGTCTTTGCTTAGTTTCGTCACAGCGGTCCGGATGAATTTGTCAAGATCCTTATCGAGTGGCTCATTGTCACATGGCAGACCAAACCTGCCCTCTGGGACCAACATTGGAGTGATGACCAGCGGTTTTCCTTTGCTATAAGTGACAACATATGTCATGATGCTCAACAAGGTGAGGGGTGCCAGGTCCTTGATGGAATTGTTGTCCAATGTCAAATGCGTGACATTCTTCAATTCTATCTGGAGTTCCTCCAACCGTTTCTCAACCAGACCATCAATCCTATCAACGGCATCAGTTGCCTTTCTCTTCAATTCATTAAGCTCTCTTCTCTTTCCATCCATCTCTTCTTTGAGCTCTATTATTTTGGATTGAAGCTCTGAGATCTGAGAGTTAGTGGACTCTTCCTCTTCCTGAATCCTAATGGCAACTCCATCATCATAGTCCAGCGCCCTTTGCATAGATGCTTCTGCATAATCTCCAATCGAGTCAGCAACACTATCGAATGTCCGAACAGTTTCCGTGAGATTGTCGATTAGCGACCTGTACATATCCATAGCTTCTTGGATGTTCGAGGCTTTTCCTGCAATTTCTCCTCTCGTAGCTTTAATGTCCTCCATTATATTAGCAAAGAATCTCTCAAGCTCAGCAGTTACTCGAACAAAGTCTGCAACTAGAGTCTTCTCGTCCTTCTTTCTCCGGTCTTTAATCCTATAGGAGTTGTCCGAGAGCCTTTCTTTGAGTTTCTCCATCTTTAGCTCTGAGGATTTCTCTTGAGTTGTGAATCTCTTCTCCCATCTAGCCATTTCTGCTGTCATCACATTATCCAATGCATTGAGTCGATCGGTAAGCTTCTCTTTTGTCAGCCTGTGCAGTTCCTTAATATTATCCCGCCTGGTTGATGCATCTTCCACGATACGCTGGAATTCTTCACTTACATTAAGGGCTGTCTGAGAATCAATCTTCATCTCCAGGGAGTTGATTTTTGCATTTGGGTCCACCTCAACATACCTCTTTCCTAGTGCAACAAGGATATCTGGCAGTTGGATATTTTCTATATGATGGACCTTTGGCTCCACTTCTCTAAGTAATGGAAGTGCCTTCTCAATAGCTTCTGGGATGTCCTTTATCTCACTTGTTTCATTACTGATGATTCTTCTTACTGGGCCTATCGCAGTATTTTCGCTCAGCTCAAGCGTTACTGACGACTCGCCTATAGCTGACAACAAGATAGAGCTTGTGTCGGACACCTGCACAATCCAGTATGGAAATGCCACAGGAGCAAGCTGTGTTATCTTTGACTTGGCTTTTCTATTGGACTCTGCCAAGGCAAAAGCCATCGCTAATCCAATGTCATCATCATCAACAATCAGTTTCTTACCTTTCTCACGAAATGCGAACTCAAGAGCTATTTGTCTTACCACTTGGTCCACCTTCAGATGAAAAGCGAGTCGCATGTGTAATTAATTATAGTTGTTAGGGTGTCCTTCTACTACAGAAATCTAACGCTACGTGCAGAATGAAGCGCAAGTTTCTCACACCTCTCTAGATAAGCAGAGAGCTTCTGCAAAGCTGCTGGAATCTAACTTTTAATTAGCTGGGCAAGTGCGTGGTTCTCACCAAGGTCCGGAGGGATTGAACTAACGTAGAGGATGACACTAGGATTTACACTGAACTCCGTGAGCATAGGGCAACTTAGAAGGGGTGTTACATCGAGTTCGGAAAACGCGTTGAACTCGAGGGCCAAGAATCTTAAGTTGGAACATTCCTGCAGGTGACTAAGATCGAGAAACGCCAATTCATTATGTGCAACAGACAGCCAACTGAGACTCGAACATGAGCGAAGCGGCCCAAGGTCAATCGTTTCCAAGTTGTTCTCAAAGAGCCAAAGATCTCTCAACATAGTAGCCCCGCCTAGCGGACTGAGATTTAATGATCCTAGCTGATTCCCGTAAAGGACTATCGACTCCAGATTCCTGGAAAACTCAAGCGGACTAAGATCAAGATTCTCAATATTATTGCTGCTCAGGTCCACGCTTCTTACATCATGACATGATCTCAGGGGGTCAAGGTCAATTTTCCTGATGTCATGATCTGATGCAATAACATCGAGCATGTTCTCCTCCCGCTTTAGAGGAAGATATTGTCGCCAACCTGCAGTTGTTGTGAACAGTAGCTCGACCTCAGACATCACTTCGACACCCAACTAAAGCCCTTGAAATTCGAGCCAGAAAGCACCAATTAGAGTTTCTGTAAGTACACAACTAAAGATACGAGAAATCTCCTACTTGAAAAGGGATTGGATGTATAGACTGAGTCCTATACCCATATTTACTGGAGTGGGATTATGCACATCGTTTTTTGAGAAATTAATACTTAGGTCAAGCTCAAGCAGCTTTCTCTGTATCGCGTCACAACCCTCCGAGTTGGTTTCAAGTCCGAGACCTAAGGCTTGCGCCAGCTCATATCCCCATGCTGTCATAATGATTGGACTCAGGTCTATTACACCATTCCTGTCAACCAGCGTCACTCCTTGAATCTCTCTCTTCCGCAACTCCAGGATTTTGGGCACATGCACTGCAAGTTCCGGTATCCTCAGCATTTCATTGATATCAAAGAAATGGGTGGGTCCTCCCCGCACCACCTGTTCTTTCAATTGCTTGATGAGTTCAACTCGAATGTAGGTCCTTAGACTGGCATATTCTGATCGAGCTAAACCCGCGCGAAGTATTGGAACAATACTGGAGTCGAGCCCGCGATACATTGGCAAATATACTCGTAGGTCTAGTAGACAATTAATCTGTGCTCGGTGCTTCCAGAGAGACTCAGGCGTATCCTCTAATCTTTCGACTGCAGCAACAGCCATTGCCAGCATGTTCTTCGTGTCCCAGCTAATTGGGTACTCGCAGAGCTCTCGTACAGCCACACGATCTCCTAATCCAACGGCAAGAAAATGTCGGTCACCGTCTTGAAAAACAACACTGTCTCCATATGGGAGATCTCTCAGTGGACTATCATTCTCCATAGCATTGATTCTATCTTGGTGTTTTCGTGAGCGCTCGTTTTCAATCATTGCAGCACAATCCCTTGAAGCTGCTAAGAATATGTATTACTGATGACTATACCAATTCTACTCATTTGACATTGGCGGTCTCTACATTGCTGGTTTTGGAGGATTGATTGGAGAGAATAGAGCTGGCATGTCGTCATCATCTGATGGCTCATTGCGAAACCTTTCTTTTTCAATTACGCTGGATGTTTCCATCCACATCCTCAATTTATCGACATGTCCGCGAAGCTGGATGATACTATCCATCTGTCCCAAGGACATTGAAACTAGTCCTATGCGTCTTCCTTTTTCATGTGCCATGAAGAAGCTGGCCTTGAAACCCTTAGCCTTGAACATTTGAGCCCGCTTCCCCAGTGTCATAACCAAGTCTAAATCCTCCTCAGACTTCAAGTTCATGTAGTAGGCTGGACGAAGAGGGTGTGACGTGTCAGTGAACTTGACTACATGCGTCCCATGTGTGAAGCTCTGGTTTATACAACTACGACATCTATGATTTCCTCCCTCGGAGAAGGAGTCGTAAACGAGCTGAACATTATCAGTTGAGCCACATCTGCTGCATCTCAAGACCATCGAATTGCCTCCTATTTCATTCGATCTGTAGCAACTCTGTGAAATTAGTGAGAAAATAGTGAACTTGAGAAGTTGTGTTTCCTGTGTGATACAGACTGAAGAGCGAGAAAAGCGAGAAGAATATGCTTTAGGGCTTAACACCAACAAGAAGTCCACGGAATGGATCGTCAATATCTAGGAATTCAACAGAGAGGCCGCTTTCTTTCATAGAGTCAATCAGCACTTCCTTCGAAAATATCCCCATTGGACTTGGGTCAACGAAATGCTCTACTCCATCTCTTGTAGCTATGAGAAAATTGAAGTTGAGATAGAGAATGTTGCCTTCTAGCTTGGAGGTGCCAACTCGTGCAATCTTAATCTCAGGGAGGTCAACGCAGTTGATGCCCATAGAGCCTGTACGCAGTGTTTCTCTTGTGACAAAAGGTTCAATCAATATTACACCTCCTGATTTGGTGTGCCTTGCAAATGCGTGCATCGCCTTCCTGAGCTGGTCCTCAGATGTGAGATAACCAATGCTTCCAAACATGCTGATTATAACGTCATACTGCTCTTCCAGATTCATGCTGATCATATCACCTTGGATGAACCTGACGCCTTTGCATTTTTCACTGGCAACTGCCAACATTGCAGCGCTGATATCCAAACCTGTGGCATCATACATAGTCATGAGCTGCTCAATATGACACCCTGTTCCGCATCCGACATCAAGGAGTTTGTTTCCTGATGATGTCTTGTTTTTCTGAATGACCGAGTGTAGCATGTCAGCTTCTTTGGCATAGTCCTTGAAGGAATACAGATGATCATAGTATGGGGCTAATCTAGAATAGAAATCAGTCATACCTTCATCACAGAATTCCTCAGACATAAATTCTGCCCTGGAAGACCTAAGATCTTCACAAGCCTACCAAGGCAGGGTGCAAATTCAGAAGATTGGGATTGGCGAAATCAGTAAAAGCATGCAAGAGTGGATTTTCAACAATGTCTGATCCAGAACTTGTGGCATAATTTGAGAAAGTAAGAACCTTGCTGAGAGGCGGCGATCTGGAAGATGCCGAGGAGGTTCTTCAAGAGTGTATTGATCGAGCTCGGATTTCCACTAGAGAATTCATGGAAGGACTCCTTGATGAGTTTCCTGATCGAGAGATTAGGAGTATGCTTGCTCGGCTTTATTGGTGGAACTTTATCTAGCTGAACAATGCTTGGCGTTGAACCAAAGGTTAATATTTATGCAAAGTTCTTTGCAATGCAAAGAACTTTATGAAGTTGATGAACATGAACGAAGAAATTGACCTCGTGAAACTGGAACAAGCAACATTCAGGACTGCGAATCAAGACGGGCTTACCGAGTTCTGGATGGGCCTAATGATAATGGCAATAGGCATGCTCCTGGTGTCGAGTAGCTTTGCTGCCTACATAGCTCTTATCATAATCTTCCAGGTTGCAGTTACTGAACGAATCAAAGAGAAGTATACCTATCCTCGAATTGGACGAGTGAAGCTTAAGGAAGAGAGTGAGATTCCATCCACTCCTGGTTGGATTGCCTTCGCGATTATTGCCATAATAGCAATATCTGCGGCAGTCATCTCAACCAGAGCTGATTATGCGGTGGTCATTCTCATTGCAACATGGGCCCCTCTATTACTAGGCGTCGTCTTCCTGTGGCCTTCTGCATATCTTGTTGAAAGATCCGGTCTGAAAAGATATTATGCCTTTGGCATTTCGACTCTTATTCTCGGTGTGTTGCTCTTCCTGATTCCGTTTCCCCACCCTGCTGATAGGATGACCCTGTTTATGCTATTCTCAGGAGGGATACTTACATTGGCGGGCGTTACAAGCATGCTTCGTTTCACCCGCAAGTATCCGATTTTGGAGCTGGAGGATGTGGGCGTTGAGCAAGAAGAATGAACCCGATGCAGATCTAGAGATCGACAGAGTCATTCACGAACCCTCCAGATTGAAGATAATGGCCCAGCTATATGTCGTAGAGTCCGCTGACTACACATTTCTCATGAAACAGCTTGGCTTCACTTGGGGAAACCTCTCATCACATCTGACAAGGCTTGAGAAAGAAGGCTATGTCTTGGTGGAAAAGGAGTTCGTTGATAAGAAACCTCGGACAACATTGTGTCTCACAGATGCGGGTCGAAAGGCATTCAATAGGTACAGGGCTATTATGAAAGATGTAATAGAGGAGCTTCCGGAATAGAACTAGGTGGAGCGGACTGGTCTTCTCTTCCGGATTGATCTTTTCAGAAACAGCTGTTCAGACATTTTCATCTGCGCTTCATGAATATCACAAGCACAACAAGAACAACTGCAACACCTCCTATTAGAGCAACCATCTCAATTGGAACTGAAACCGGGGTAGGAGTCGTTGGAGTGGTCGTCGTAGTAGTAGTTGTTGTTGTCGTGGGATTTGTGGGTTCGGTCCCGGCATGTCCTAAGGTGCATGTTTCATTAGTACAAAAAACGTCTATTGTATTGCTAACTACCACATTATCAGCACCATCACCATCGCCACTCATCCAGAAATCAACCCATTCACTATCAACCGCTGGGTCCAGTGTCTGATAATGAAAGAGATGAGTTCCATCCAGGAATACGTCAATGTTGAATGATTCATCCATTGTATTCTCTCAGATCAACCAAGAGAATCTCAAAGCTATGTCACAGATATGACAACACTGTAATTTAGATTGCTTCTGGAGCCTCAACATAAGGTTTCCGGAGTCTTTACTTATCGAAAAATCGAATCAGTGCTTGATAGTGCTAGTCGAATTTATGAACTCTTTTGACGTCAGCTCCCTCTCTCTTAATGTCGGTAACTCTCGAAACGACAAAGTCGGACAAGCCGAATTCTGCTTCTTCAACATATCCATGAATTATGACAGGCATTCCAACGCGAGGGAGGAACCGACACTTATCCATTATTCCAGCTGAGAGTCGAACATCATATGTCTGTCCTGTTTCCTGATTCTGCACTACGATGGTTGTTGATCCGTACCATCTCCTTGCACTTATTCGAGTAGTCTGACTCCTACCGACCTC
>JAHQWZ010000065.1 GCA_029856425.1 Candidatus Thorarchaeota archaeon | reverse complement strand
ACGCTTCACTTTGGTACAGTATTTCCTGCACTCCGATTACTACAGCCAATGAAGAGTCTTTGATAACTACTGCATATTCGTTCGCCCATCCAGGTAACGATAGTCGCAATGCTTGTGGTAAGATGATGTGCCTTGTGGCCTGCATATCATTCATCCCTACCGACTGAGCAGCCATCATCTGCCCAGGATCGACAGACAGTATTCCACCACGGAAAATCTCAGATTGATATGCTGCACTTCGCAAAGCTAGTGCAACCACTGCGCCTACAAACAGTGCACCAATCCCAGGACCCGCCCAGGAGAAAAATGCTGAAAGGCCAATCCCAAAAACCATGAGCAGGACCAGTAGCGGAATTCCTCGAAATACGGTCTCATATCCCTGCGCGACCCATCCCAGTGGTCTTGGGCCGTAGACACGTATTAATGCTAAGACAATGCCAATGCCAAAGCCAACCACTAGGGCAAGTAAGGTGAGAGCCATAGTGGTGGGGAGGCCCCGAATCACAATCAATATGAGAATATCGAATAGATTCTGGGCCTGTTGCATTTGAAATCACCCGAACCACTTAGCTATCAAAGCATCTATGGTCCCATCAGCGAATCCTTCAGCAATAGCACTATTTATTGCTGCTGAAAGCGCATCGCTCCCGTATCTGATATAGAATGCAGTTGGTGGAGCAGGGTTTGTGAAGATTATCTTGATCCCGGGGTACACTTGGCTATACAAGTCAACGATTGGCTCGTCAACGAATACATAATCAAGAGTACCTGTGTCCAAGTCTGCAAACATGGTTTCGACGAGTGTATATCTGGTCAATGTCTCATTCACCCCAGCTATAGCGGATAATCCCTCATCCTCTGTAGTTCCTGTCTGAACTCCTCCATTGTAGCCATCTAGGTCTGCTAGCTCGTCAATCTCGAGGACAGAGGTCCCCTTCACGACGATAACTTCGTTAGTACGAATATACCAAACCAATGGCTGAAGAACTGCTGACCGCTCTCTGGTGATGAATGTCGCTGATGCAATCATATCTATTGTTCCACCCGTACACGCTGCGATTAGGGCATCAAAATCCATGTCAATCCAGTTTACAGTTACCCCCATATCAGCGGCAACGTATTCAGCTAGGTCTATATCAAATCCTTCCAACTCATCTGTGGTTGTATTGACCATTTCAAATGGCGGCCATCCTGAGTTAGTTCCAACATTGATCGTACCACGGTCCATGATTATGTCATAATCATCTGGAACTTCTTCAGGCGGCGGAGCGAATAGCCCTGGTAGGAAATAGCCAACCCCAAGTCCAACTGTTAGGCCGACTATTAGCACCACGGCCATCATCATATTTCCGTAGCCTTGTGACAATTTTCTCAATTCCTCCGTTTTTAGCGAATCCAATGATTCACCGGAAACACCAATCCAAACTACCTGAAAAGCATTGTCACTGAAGTACAATTCTCGAGTTCTTTATAGCCTCCTAATAATCCAATTTGAGAAGGACTGAGCTGACTTGATGTAGTCCGCACCCAGACCTGGAAACATCACTTGGAAGAAATCGAATCCCAGTCCAACCAGATACTCAAAGCGTTCGATGAGGTCTTCAGGATACCCCACCCATGAACCAGGAGCATTCACTTTCGCATATTCAGCAACTTCCTCCACCGATTTATTGAGAATTTCTGCTCGTTTCTTCCAATGCTCGTCCAATTCAGCCTCATCCTTTGTCACGAAAACTCCAGGCCAGCCCTGAGCAAAGAGGCTCTTTCCAACATCGTCATAGTCCCTGCCAACGTCCTTGCAGTGACTCTTCAGGACATCTAGTTTTTTCTCGAACTCGGGACGCAAGAAGAGATTGCAATAATCAGCATACTTCGCTACTGCCTTGAGAGTCCTCTTTTCCCCATCGCCACCAATGAGGATTGGAGGGTGCGGCTTTTGAACGGGTTTCGGAGCAGAGAAGGCATTCTCAATTGAGTAATGATTGCCTTTGAAGGTGGGACTTGACTCAGTCCAAAGAAGTTTGATTATCTGCAGAGCCTCCTCCATCATATCCATGCGAACCTGTATCTTCGGGAAGTCATACCCATAGGCCCTGTATTCGACCTCTTTCCACCCAGCTCCATAACCAAACCAGAGCCTGCCATTGGAAATCATGTCGATTGATGCTGCAATCTTCGCGAGCAACGATGGAGGACGATATGAGTTGCAGGTCACCATAGTGCCTAATCGAATCTTTGTTGTGTTTGCAGCTAATGCAGAAAGGAGGGTCCAAGCTTCCAAGCAATTCTGACCAGCAGACTTCTCGTTCAGGAAGAAATGATCACTACACCAGAAGGATTCGTACCCAGCCTTCTCTGCTTCAAGGGCAATCGCTAAAGCTTGCTCGTACGTATACCCTAGCTGTGGTTCTATGTGAACTCCAAACTTGACATTCATACTTGTTCTCTCCTCATCCTTTGAAAGAGGAATCTCATTGAAAATTGTATTGCATCAATTGCACGGATAAATGGAAAGAGAGAGGAAACGGCGATGGCACTACTTATTGAAGCTAGTACAGGTAGCTTCTCTTCCTCCGTGATTAGCTTTGTTCAGTATTCTCCTCAGCTGCTTCTTCCTTGCATGTAGATATATAGATACAATACAAAGAACACCAAGAGCAGTCCAGTAAGAGCCCACCCTATGAAAGGGAGGGGCACAACTAATGTACTCCAGACCAGTGCAATTGACCCTAGGAGGGTCCACAGAATAATCATCAGGACATACAGTTCCACATCTTTCCACGATGTGGCACGAAAAGCTAGAATCGCCGCGAATGCGAGCATGATGAGGAATGATCCTACAAGTCGCGTCGCAGCAGGTTCAAGTGGCCATCCAGTGATTGCAAAATAGGATTCCGGAGATATGAATGCCCAGACTCCGAATATTAGCGAAGTGATGAAGCCTAGTAGAAAGATATACTTGGCAAAGCTGGGAATTTCGCCGCTCATTTCTAACCACACACTTTGGTGATGCTTGTTCGTCTTCAGACGTCCTTATCTTTCTTACTAGAAGTTGCTTAAACTACGCCTAGTCATTTCAACGAGGGTAGCACACCTCATCGCCAATGAGCCCTGGATGAACTCAGGTTGCTCAGGAGGATAATCAAATATTAAGATGCGCAAGGCTTTCTACATATGGAAGATAGGTCAATGCAGTCGGAAACAGCGATTTTGGAGATAACAAGAGCCGTTCGAAATTACGTAGACGGAGTTGTTGAATTTGATTTCATCCTCGGAGAGAGTGCCTGGCATCCTGATGGGCTCAAAATAGCATTGGATGCCCATGGTGAAAGGCTTAGCTGCAAGACAATTCGTCAAACACGACCTAATCTTACGGCAGAAGAAATAGGTTCAGCTAGACAGCAGATTTCACAACGGGGTTCAATCGAATCAGTGGATAGGACTGGAAATGCCGCCTCTGTCAAGCTTGTGTGGGTTTTTGAGAAGGCTGGTGTGAGGAAAAGGATTACCGACTATATTCTGCTTCTTAATAGCGCAAACGGTTGGAGAATTGTTGGAAAGATATTCGATGAAGAAGCTCTAGATAGTCAGTAATCTCGATTTTGAATGTGTACTGGATACTCTGGCAGATTCTTCAATAGCTCTTTCAAAATAGTAGGCTTAAGATTAATCTTATTCAGCTCCTCTAACGGGAACCACTTGAATATCATAGGCTGAGTTTTGCCAGGGACTATCTTCCAATTATCCCAGTAGTCTTCTTGGCCGTAGAATTCGTCCTGGATCCATCTGCCCTCTGAACCTTTGGCGGAAACTAGGAAATAGAATTCAAGCCCATGCATCTTCTCTCCTGAAGCCCTCAAGACAAAGAAGTTCTCGATTATCCAAAGAAGTCTTAGAACATCAATATCAAACTCTCCTTCCTCTAGGAACTCCCTCTTGACAGATTCCGGAGAAGTCTCATGCAGATTAATTCCACCGCCAGGCAACACCCAAATGTCATCGTCTACTAAGCGGCAAAGTAGAACCCGACTGTGATGTATCAAAACACCAGAAGCTCGGAGTCCGTATACACCGTCATCTGTCTTGAATACGATCTTTTGAGCCATATTGGTCTCCTGCTCCCACATGCATCTTGACCAATTTGTCAAGCCTATTTGAAGGATTTCCTTCTTCGATTAGTGAAAAGAAAACAGAGGCTTTTATTCATTGATTTCAAATTCACATTCTGGGTGTATGGTTTGCAGCTTGACTTAACGCCAATAACGACCATTGTTGGATTGGATAGCGTTATCATAGGTATAGTAGCAGCCCTACATTCGATTCGACGCTTCACAAGAGCAAGGAAATTAGCCATCTTCCTGGAATACAACAAGATGCTCTGGACAAGTGCGTGAGTGATGGGACATGTGTAGAGCGATGCCACTTTGGAGCAAGGGAACTTGTTGATGGCCAGTTGAAGGTGAATGACGATCTATGCTATGGGTGTGGATTCTGTGTTTCTACTCGCCCCTCTGAAGCTATATCCTTGGTCAAGAAATAAAGAAGACCCAGTTCTGCTTGCCAGAATACTAAATTCAGACATGCTGATCGATAAGAATCGGGTTTCCATCAGGATCCAATAGGAGAAAACTAGCAGGTCCTTTTGATGTTTCATCGGCTTCGCTAACTAGCTCGACGCCCTTTTCTTTCAAGTGACGTTGAATGACGCGGGCATCTGTGAAAGAATCCAATTCTTTTGCATTCTGATCCCAACCAGGATTGAATGTGAGAGTGTTTTTTTCAAGCATGCCCTGAAATAGCCCAATAGTATGGTCACCGCTCTTCATAATTATCCAGTTCTTGGAAAGGTCTCCATGAAAGTCCTTGAAACCCAGTTTCTTGTAGAATTCATGAGAAACCTTGATATCCTTCACTGTTAAGCTAACTGAAAAAGCACCGAGTTCCATGACTTCGTCCTCATCTCTTTCATTTACTTTTGGCTAGGATTTACATAAAACATCAGATAGTGGCAGATAGAAGAAATGGACAGTGTAGTTCCTAGCCTGCTATTACTCCTCACGATTTACTACGACGGTTGGATGGTCCGGTATCTTCTTCAAAATCTGTTTCATACACACTGGCACCAGGTTAATATCATCAAGCTCATCCGGAGCAAACCATCTGAAGACGAGTTTCAATCTCGTATCCGGAATGAAATCGTCTTCCATACCATAGAATTCCTCCTTCAACCAATCTCCGTCTTTTTCTTTTGGTTTGATTAGAAAAGTAAAATGAATATCATGATACTTGCCTGGAGGAAATTCAGGTGTCATATCGCTTTCTTCGACATCGAAGATGTTCTCTACTATCCATAGCAGTCGCTCTACTTCAATCTCGAATCCCATCTCCTCAAGAATCTCTCTCTCGAGTGCCTCCTCGGTGGTTTCATACAATTTTACACCGCCTTCTGGAAGAACCCAGATATCATCCTCTTCTACTCTACTGAGTAGAATACGATTGCCATTTTGCATCACACCCGCAGAACTATAGTATATTCCAAAAATGGAATCATAGGTTACGTTTCTCATATGGTCTTTTTTCATAACAAACTCCCAAAGCATCGTGATAGAACCAGTATAAGAATGTCATAGGAGAATGAGTAGTGGAGCCTGCTCTAGGAATTGCTCCTCTCCGCGTAGAATATATGTCGTTATTCTTGCTGTTATCTTGGTATGCCCAAATATCTTGCAGTCTTTTCAAGGCATGCAATCACACAATCCAGAAGTATAGGTCCGACCTGAGAAACTTCATCCAAGGCATCTGGTTGGACAGAGTCATCGAAATGAATGCAAGGTAATGCACTTGAACAATGTATGTGATTTGTCATACACCATTTTAATGATTCAAGATTCTCAATAAATCTAGGTGCGGTAAGTGCAGGTTGACTTGACAACTGTGTCTACGTTAGTTGGATTGGGAAGTATCATTCTTGGTGTGATTGTCAGTTTACATTCAATCCGACGTCTTGCTAGAGACAGAAAGCTCTCGATATTCCTGGAATTCAGCAAAATTCTGTATGATAAAGAATTCATCCAAGAAATAAATGAGATTCAGACTTGGACATGGAATCATGTAGGCGAATTCTTTGTTAAATACGGTCCTGAGCTAAATCCTGAGGCGTTCGCAAAGTGGATTAGAGTTGGTTCGTACTTTGACTGACTTAGTACGCTTGTTGATAGGAAATTCACGGACAATAATACGATACCCGAATCAACCGCTGTAATGCTCATCAGACATTATGAAGTACTGTAACCAACTGCGGATCAGTTTGCTATGGTGTATAGGCGGCCGAATTGCTTCAATTCAATGAAGTACTTGTATGACAAGTTGCAGAAAATAGACTACGAGTATGACAAGGAAGCATATGAGAAGCCAGTGAAAGAACATATGGAGAAAACAGAACAGGAAGAGAAGAAGAAGGAAAACGGTTCTTGAATACCATCGCTTCAAGAAAGTGGAGCCGGCTCTGGGATTTGCACCCAGGTAAATTGGATCTGCAGTCCAACGCGTAGCTGCTCCGCCAAACCGGCTCAGTTAATGAGAAGCACGGCGTCTTGGATTTTAAGGATATCGGCAAAAATGGCTTACATTGCAATTACTTTAAGGTCCATTTTTCTGATTCAGATAAGAAAGAGTTCCATTTATCGGAAATACCTAACATTTTGCACGTAGATTCGATATAGCTCATATCGAGTCTCTCTCGATTGATTTGAAAAATCCCGTGAGCGTCTCTGATATCTTGTTCACCCTGAAACAGAACCTTGTTGACTATAGTATCTTCAGCGGTTCCCAATTTGATTGACACTTCGAGAAATTCAATTGCCACAGCTCGTTCAATTGTTAATCGATCAAAAGTGGAGATTACTCCCTGAAGATCGAGACGCAATAGTGTGTCCATATAGAAGATCGTACTATATGATCCTTCAATCAATGCGGATCTCATATCATCCGCTGAGGCATTAAATCCCTTGGAATTCAGAAAATCAGAGAATGAATCAATTTCAGCATCATCGATTTGAAGAAGAATATCAATGTCAACAGTAGTACGAGGTACACCATGATACATTACAGCCACTCCCCCTACAATTACATATTCTATTCCATGATCATTGAGATAGGAGCTAACAAATTTCAATATCTCTGTAAACTCATCCATCTTTTCTATCTCCTGCGACGCGAATAGCTAAAGATGAAAGCCTAAGACCCATCAGAAGCCTTTCGATTCCAGAGAAACGTTTCGCATACTCAGCCGTCCGCATTTGATCAATGTGCCTTCGATGCTTAACCTGTTCAGGAATTGATTTGGTCATTCTACCCATGCTGTGACATGTCGGTTCAGCTCATATATCCTACTATCCACAAAGAGAGCAGAATGTCGGCAATTCTTGCTAATGTCGGCAAAAAAGGCAAGCAGTTTGCACAGATGCCGCTGTAACTATCAAATCTCCTAATCGATAAATCCTTTGCAAATCTTTTGCAAGCCCTAACAATTCAAGTACCGGTTTGCAGCAGGAGATTGATGGAATATGACACTATTTAATGAAATCCGTTGACAAGAGAAGTCGGAGGAAGTTGATTGAACCAAGGATTATCTTTAGAAAGACGAGGGTGTGCTAGGAATTCAGGAGTTTTCATACTAGTTAGAATACTACTCGGCTCCCTTGTATTTCTCTCCTTGAACACAATATACTACGTTCCGGGAGAAGCTATGCTAGCAGCAGCTCAGGGCGTCAAGGCCAATGTATTCCTCTTCATTGGTGTGCTAGCTGTTCTTTTCTTCATGTCCCTCTTTAGCCTCATCATTCCTTTTCCGCTGAACAACGTGCTAACCTCGGTAAACGAGAATCTTTCGAAGGTGGCTCAAAGATTGCGGTGGATAGAGGTCTTGATTTTCATTACAAGCATGATATTGCTTTTCGCTGAGATTTCATTCTTCTACCAAGTGTTACTTTTTGGAATTGTGTTCTATGGCCTCCATCTGATAATAATCGGTTATTTGGTTTTCACATCTGGTTATCTCGGGCGAGCCTTGGGCATTGCCCTAGTAATTGGGGGATCAATGGGTTATCTCCTAGAGAGTCTGACTCATACTTTCGCAACCGACGTTATTTGGTTGTCTACCTACGCGGTGTTAGCTGCAATCGTAGCAGAAGTTGCTCTCGCAATTACTCTTATCATAAAAGCAATGCAAATGAATCTTGAAAGCCCTGATACCAAAGAAAGAGTGATCAAGATTTTGAGGCACTTGGGTGAAGCAACAACATCAGAGATTATTGAAGAGGCTTCCAAGGAGTCAAATGAGTGCAAGGATCGTGTTCCTAGAAACCTGATAATCCTAGAAAATGAGGAAGTAGTCACTAAGAGGCTTTCAAAAGAAAAGAAAGGCTATGTTTGGTCATTAGTCAGCTGAATCATTTCCCTCTAAGGAACCTGAAGAACTTGCCATAATTCTTTGGACTAACATATAACGCAGGGACTCTGCTAATGTAGTCTGTATAACCATCTCCGAACCGCTCAATGAGTTCCTTCTCCTCTCTTCGAATGTGAAGTCTAAATATCACGTAGATAATAAAACAAAATCCAATCGAATACACTGAGAACCTAGAGAAAAGGGCTGCAATTCCTAGAAGGACGCCAGCAAGGTAGGCAGGGTGGCGAACAACAGAG
>JAHQWZ010000064.1 GCA_029856425.1 Candidatus Thorarchaeota archaeon | reverse complement strand
GCGAAACCATGTCAAGCATATGTGCACATATCTCTTCGGTCCCTGTGAGATACCAGGTATTATCGCTTGAGATGGGAGATATCTCTTCTCGAGCGCTCTTGATAGCCTCGATTGTTTCAATAGCCCCATTTGCTAGTTCAGACATATTCCCTATAGATGCCTCGACCTCACCGATCAGTGTGCCAAGATCCTTTTTCTGCTCAATGCTCCATTGTCTGAGTGTCTTGTCAATATGCTCGCTTAAATTATTGAAGGCGTCATTACGTGTTTGGCGAAGAACTGATAGCCCTTCCGTGGCATCATTCATTGCATTTGCGGCAACACCTGCAATCTCTGCATTCTTCACAGTAACCTCATTTTGAGTTCTCTCAGTTAATCGTGCTGATTCACTTCCAACGTGTGTTTTCAATTCAATGCCTATGGATTCTAACTTGCGAGATGCATGCTGATTCGATACCACAACGCCCTGTTTTGCATCTTCAAGTGCACTATCGAGGCTTTTAGTTGCCTGGGTCACCAATCCATCGAGTAGTGTCTTGGATGTGCTGGAAATAGACTTGGATGCTTGTGCGAAATCTGTGAGAGCCTTTTCAAGAGATGCTTCCGTATCTGCACTGAGTTCTGCAACTTGCTTGGTTGCTTCTGAGGTCGAACTCGCAACTGGGTCATTCAGAGTTTTGGGAAGCTCGGTCAACGGTTCTGCTGCTTTAGTAAGAATATCCATTGCATCATCACCAAATTCCACAGTCTGAGCCTGGATGTCAGCCTCTGCTTTCTTGATGAAACTCCGGCTGTTAGCCTCAAGTTCCTTCAGAGTCTTCTCACCCCTTTCCACGACCCTAACAGCTGTAGTGTTTGCGGCTTTTGACAATTTTCCACCAAGCATGGATATCTCAGTCTCAAGCTTGTTTGCTAGTTGTTCCAAGGAATAGGTTAGATTACCTGCAGAGGTCTCAATAGTTTCCGTAGCTTCTGTAAAGGCATGAGCAACCTGGCTTCTTCTCTCCTCGATTGCCGCTAGAGCTTCTTCGCGAATAGTCCTTGCAGAAGCGAGCCTTGAGGTTTCTTTTTCAGAGAGCGAGTTTTGGAATGCCTCAACATTGGCATTTGATGTCTTCACAAGCTTAGATGCTAGGGAATCCATTTTATTGCTGGTACTCGCTATGAGCAAGTCTCCGGATTCCCGTTGACCTGCTGTGTATGAGTCGATTATGCTGCGGATTTTTCCAGTGCTTTTTGTTATGCCATCTTGAGTGGACTCATTAACGCTCGCAACGCGCTCTGCTATGCTATCTCGCGCACCCGTGACAGTCGTGCTGAATTCCTTCGATACTTGGAATAGATTCTCACCAAATTGGCGAATGGTACCAGATTCGATTTCCTTGAGCGCGTCATCTGTGCTCTTGACTGCATCTTCAATTCGATGAAGAGTATCTGCCATTGCCTCTGAGATTTCAGTCCGCTTCTGCACAGAAAGATCATCTAGAGCCTTCTTAATGGCGTCTGCTGCTCCGACAAGCTCATCTATTCTTCCCCCCAATTCCTCTGAAAACTCCTGTTGAAGCATTTGAGAGTCATCCTGTAATGAGGTCATTTCAGTCTTCAATACCCCTTTGAACTCTGTATGGGTAGAAGCAATCAGGTCCCTAGCTTCAGAGGTTTGACTAGAGAGGAATCCATTGAATGTCACTTCCAAGCCTTTAATGAGATTGTTGAACTGTCGTGTCAGATCTTCAAGATGAATGTGAAACTCCTCTCGTATCCCCAGGGCATGTTGATCAATACGCTCAATCTGCCCTTTCAGAGCTTTGTCAATCTCTCTCTGTACCTTATTTGCCTGACTTGTAAGAGCACTAACACCTAGGACAAGCCTTTCATCAAGCTTGGCATTTAGATTCTTATACAATGATTTTGCATCCGTTATCTGCTTCTGTGTGGTTGACACATATCCCGCACCGATTTCCGAGAGACGTTGGCCTATATCAGCTTCAAAATCATGGGTTGTCTTTTTCACTTGTGTCAGAGCTGACTCTTGTTTCGTTAAGGAAGTGGACATCACAGTGCTAAATGCAGATTTTAGTCGACTGTCAATGGATTCGACCAGAGTATCAATTTCAGACACTTCTGTGTCGAGGGTTTTACTGACATCTGACACGATTTTAGATAGTTTCGCTCCGATATCCTTCATTGTGCTATCTGACCAGCGATCAATACTGGATTGAATCTCCAGATTGGCAGAATCCAGACTCTTCTCCTGCGAATTCATCTGTTTTCCTAGTAAATCTAAGGTTAATGTTCGGCAGCTATTAAGATGGGATTCGAATTGCGAAATCCCCTCCATTGACATATCTTTAAGGGTTTGATACTCAGTGGCGAAATGAATTTGTGTCTTCTCAAGATTCCCGGTTACCGCTGCTTTCACATTATCCAGATAGTCGAATTTGGTGGCATTAACTCTATCGAGCTGAAAACGCAATGATTGCATGGAAACTTCGCCGAAAGTAGCAACCTCTTCCTTCCACTTTTCGATAGAATCTTTTGCGGATTCGCATAACTCAAGAGCCTCCTCTATACGGGATCTAGCTGCCTCTGATTCCTCGGATATTTGACTACGACCCATAGTACTAATATCTTTCAGCGATTCTTCTGCTGCAAGGAATGCCGCGCTAAGTTTTGAATTCATACTAGAGATTGTTTCATCGAGTGCATTGGTGGCTTCTCCAATGGATGATATGGATTCATCTGACACTTTGGTGGATTTTTCCAGAATCTCGGATGTCATCGCATCTACGGCAGTTCCAAGAACAGCTTTGGAAGTGTTCAATGCCTTCGACACGGACTCCCTTAGGGTTTGGGTCAATGATATTATCTCTCTTTCAAGGGCCTCTATTGCGGTGGTAGAAGACTTGCGCTCAGTAGCGAGCCACTTTTTGAAGCTACGTGAAACATCACTGGTTGTCTGATCAAGATCCTTCTGGCTCTTGTCAAGCTCCTTTTGGAGAGTGGAAAGCCGAGTACCTATCCCATCATCAAGAGATAGGTCGAATGTGTGCAGAGCATCTTCAATATTCTTTGCAAATTCAGCGAGGGTCTCCATAGCGAGGGATGTGATAATGTCGACCTGCGCTTGAACAGATGCGATCATATCTGTTTCGTATGATTGGAAAGCGACTTTCCCATCATCCATGGTGTTCTTTTGGGAATCAAAGACCGCATCAACTGACTCATCAATAGTCTTGAGATGTCCTTCAAATAACTTCTGAAAGGCTTCTGAATTGGCCTGCAAATCATCCCTGACATTAGTCAAAGAACCCTCCAATGCAAAGATTGCTGGAGATAGACGAAAAATGGGAACTACTCCCTCTATTCGAGTCAATAATCCCTTCTTTTCTAATCGAGCCAATGCCTTTTCCACCCTACCGAGGGGTTCGCCCGCAGCTACAGAAATCCCACCAGCTGTCATATTGCCACCTAAAAACACTGGAAGGATGGCTTTGGCTTCGATGTTCGTTATTCCCAAATTCCTCTTTAATGCTGGAATGCTTTCAGCTATTACGTTTCCACTCACGTTGAATCCCACCGCTAATGACTCAGGAAGGAGCCCAGGCCTGGACTACTTCGCTTTTTTGCGCCGTTTAGATCTAGAAATTCCCTCAAATAGGGCAACCAGATCCATTACTTCAAAAGGAGGGCCCCCTCCATTTGAAATAACTTCAGCCTCAACGTGCCCAGATCCGTCAGTCACATCTATGTGCAGATCCTCAAATTTAGCGAGAATGCCTTCTTCCAGTAGGGTTTCATCTTTGAGAGGTTTAGCTCCATCAAGCTCTATAGTCAAGAGCCACCAATTAGCAGCCATATCAGATACAGAGGCATTTATTGTGTAATGCTTGGATAGTAGCTCCACGTACATTCTGAAGGCTTGGTAGTTATCCAACTCATGATGACGAGGATTAATTACCAGAATACCTCTAGCAAAATCAAAGTGAAAGATCAGATCATCTCCTGCAACAAGCATAATGTTATCCTCTTGGACATCAGAAGTATTATTCCAAATCTTCTTGAATCTAGAGAGAAAGTGTTTGATTGAACTGACTCTCAAAGTGGAGAGAAAGTCCTTTATCTGAAGGCGTCTATCAATCATTCCTCTTCCTTTCTTCTCAAGAATGAAACGTTTCACTTGCTCCAAATATTGACTGTAGCAGAAGCTTGGCAGATCCTCCGGCTCAACACCTATCTCTATAAGCATATTGAGGAAATTGCGATTCTCACAGGCGGGTCTAACCGTGCATCCCAGACGATCTTCTTGACAATCACGACACCGCGCTTCATAAAGCTCAATGAACTCCCTAGCTAGTTGACTATCCGCAGGCAGGTCCAGAAGCTCCATTCGCGCTGCAAGATCATCTGCATGCTTTTTCAGTTTCATTACTTATTTCAACTCTGATTATTGTTCAGACTCTAGAGAAACCTGAGGAAGTCTGAGCAACCTCGACTAAATCATGCATTGCACGTAAGGCTTCAGATGCGCATGCGTGTTTCAATTTGATAAGTTTATGGCCCATAACATGCCCATGAATTGACTTCCACGAATGATTCCCAGAGCCAAGACTTGCATCTAGCTTGCCTAGGCCATTTCCTTTAGCTTACTTGCCCAACTGCGTATCTCAGTATTCAGATTGGCAATATCATTTTCATTTAGTGTTGCTGTAGGTGGATATGATTTTAATTCTCGTGCCTTTTTTCCAAATTGGAATAGCACAGGAGTATGACCTGAAATCATCGTAGTCAGTTTATCGCGAGTTTCTTCTAGTACTCGAGCCATCTCACGAGCTTCGGTCTGGGGAGTAACCTCTTTCAGAAGTCCTTTCATAATCTCGTCAATAGTGGACTTGCTGACCTTTTGTGTAGGAGCTTCCTTTTCCTCCTCTACCTTCTCTTTAACGGTCTTCTTGGTTGTTTTCTTGGATGGTTTTTCTGCCTCATCGTCTGATGCTGATTCCGGCAGACTAGCTAGGGTTTCGAGCGCATCTTCAATTTTCTCAATAGCCAGGTTATACTTTCGCTCGATGTCATCAAGTTGACGGACTATGATGCCAACTATCTCTTTTGTTTCTGTGAGAGAGCCAGAAACTTCCTGAACCGTTTCCTCAAGACCCGATAGTCCAGCGACATATTGCTGTAGTTCATCGATCTTCGCAGAAATAGCTTCTCCGCTAAATGAACTAGCCATCTCTTCGATCTTCTTCCCCACATCATCCGCTGTGCTGGAGTCACTCATTTCGTTGGTGAGTTCAGATAATCCAACAAGGACATCATCCATTTTCTTGAATAGTACCTCCATTTCCTTTGAGTCTCGAACTTCAATGATGTCAGAGGCCAATTCATCAACTTTCTTTTCAATGTCCTTTACTGCGGATAGGGCTGCTAGTTCCTTCTTAACAGAGGCGAGCTCATCCGTGACATTGTCGATTTTCTTTTCAATGGATTCAAGAGCTGCATCGGTCTTCTCGCCAGACATGAAAACACCCCAATCTGATAGGCAGTTGTGTGGAGCATAGCCGCTGCATATTTAGATTTTCGGGATACATGTAGATTTCTGCAATTTTATTGGTTTAGAGCTTAGCCGCACGTACCACGGGAATTTCAAGATCTTCCAGAATCGGAAATAGCACCGCTTTATTCTCCGCATTGGTCCCTTTCCAGTCAATGATTGCTCGTGTTATCTTCTGGGCACTACGGTTCAGCATCTGAGAAACAATATCTATCGTAATTTCGTTCAATACGTGCTTCGGGGCTATATGTCCGATAGTGACACCTTTCTCTAGCACTAGTTTATTGAATTTGCTTGCATAATGAGTGCCACCAAACCCTATTGAGGCTTCACCATTCAACGGCTGCTTGACGCATTTCATCACAGCGGCGGCAACTGCACGTGCACCTTCTTCATGGCGCCAATACCGCTCATCACTTCCAAGCTCCAGAAAAAGAAGAGGCGTGTTCATAGAGGTTGGACCATGATGCGTAACTTCTAATGTAACGTCAAAATCAATCAGGTCACGTTCATTCTTTTCTATCTGAAGGCGCTTTAGGGCAACTGAAACGAGAGATGGCGCTGAAACTGATAGCTCTCTAGGATTACCTCCAAAGTCAGCGTGAGGACCAAAATTCCCTGTGCTGTGGACAAGTAAAGCAGGCGTTCCAGATGCAGCCCTGTGTCGGGAACAGTAGATAAAGACCTCAGCATCAAAGTGTTGCTCGAGATAACCAGAATGTATCATGTCATGATTTATGGTTATGAGTATTGTTGACGCATCAAGTCGATATACGGGATTCTCTTCAAAGGTCATATCGGTTTCTTCAAATCCATAATCATCACGAAGCACTCTGCTGATGGTCTGGCTTGCTATGTCTTCAGCTGATGCTACAAGTACTCTCATGCAATCACCAAGGGCCTAATCGATATTGGTTTTATCGAGAAGGGGCTCAAGAGATATCTCCATCTGAAGATTTACCTTCTCTTCAAAAGATTCCAGAATTTCGGATTCAATTCTCACCTTGAAGTCCTTTGCTCGGGTGAGTTCACGCTTTATGTCGTCTCTGATTCTTAGCATATCGTTCCGATGATACTCGAGATTCTTTTCAGCTTCATTCAATTCATCCTGAAGCTTAGCACTTTTGGCATAAACATCAGAATCAGCAAACGCATGACGCTTCTCTTCCAGCTCCTTTGCCTTCTCCTGCAGCTTACTCAAAGACCCATCGCTGATTGACTGGATCTCCTCTATTGCCCTACGTGCCAACCGATCCTTCATAGGAAGCTTATCACGCTCAATTGCCTCCTTTAAGCCAGCCAAGCCTTCCAAGAGTGCAGGGTATCCTAGTGACTCTCCTGCTATGGCATTGTAGGGATCCTCAAAGTAGTCATTCAAAGCCTTCTGGCCTGTTGCACTCACTCGCACACCCGTATCATGCTGAAAGAACTTCTTTACCTGTTTCTTCAGAGGGTTCAGTTTCATCCTGAGAAGACCAGAGATATGGTCTGCCTCTGAATCAATGTTCAATAGATCTGCGACATTCGATGTCTTAGTAAATTCGTCGTAGGCTTTCTGAGCTGCCTCGAATTCACTCTTTGCGTTCTCAATCTTCTTGCGCGTAGTACGAATTTGCTCTTCGTAGACCTCTTTGCTGAAGCCAAGCTCCTGAAGAGTCTGTATTCTGCCACCTATACGCTCAAGATCCTTGAGCCAGCTGAACTCATAGAGAAGTTTCTGAATCTTGTTCATCTCAGCCATGAGCTCTTTCATACTGACGTCCAGCTGCTTGATAGTACTCTTGTGCTTCTTGTCCATCCGTCTAATCCAGCGAGCCCCGGCGCCCCAGAGTTCCTGAATGAAACTTCGGATCTCCTCCTGAAGGGCTTCTGTACTCTCGTAGGTGATGTCCTTGCCAACGTAGAAGTCGTTGGTAATGTCTTCGACCTTTATGGCAAACCTTGTTGCAATGCCTATAGAATCAGGGTCATCATCTTCACCTGGCTCTTTGAGACTCCGGGACATTTCTTGAATGTCCTTTAGTGACCGCTCTACAACCTTATAGCTCTTCTCAGCCTTCTTAGTGAAATCTTTGGACATCTTTGCAAGACGCTTTCGGTACCATTTCTGCAGCTGCTCGATTGTGAGGGTTGTCATTAAGAGTCCACCTAAGATTCGACAGGGTTTTCTGAGCGCACTTTATCAACTTTGTGACCTGAGCGCAGATGCACTAACCGAGGATGGTAGAGCTTTTAACTTCAAGAAACTCCTGAAGACCAGCATAGGAATGTGGTCGGTCATGTCCGAGATCTTCGAAACCGGTAACCGACGTCCAAGACTCGACATCAATTATGCTGTCGAATGTGCGTCATGAGGCGTAGGTCGCATCGGTTTCTACATAAGACGTCTCGGACTGATAGATCCCACCGGAAAGGAGCGACTGCTGCTCAAGAATCCTGCAGACTACAAGGGCGGAATCTGGGCTTCGTATGTCGTAGGTGGCAAAGCAGCTATAGTAGAGTCTACAGAAGCTGAAACCATCTCAGTGGCGGAACAGAAGCAGGAAAAGGGTAGACTTCACCTGAAGCTCAATCACACTCCTCAAGACTTCGAGGAACCAGTGGTCAGCTTCAGATTAGAAATATGGAGCTACAATAAGCCGGTCCTGCTACTCCGTCACACGACAACGAACATCAGTTCCAGTCAGGTCCAAGACCTGAAGGTCTACAGTATCTTTGACTTCGACATTGGAGGTCCAATGAGCTACAAGGATGATTTTGGCGCATATGACCATGAGAACGGCTCAGTCATCGCCTATGATGAAAGCCAAGTCTATGTGGCGACGTCATCGCGGCCGAAACCAGATGGTTGGGAAATATCATCTCCGCTGAAAGTCAAGGTAGAATCGGATAATCGCGACCTAAAGAACAACCCCGAAATGGGACCGATGGATATTGCCACCGCTCTACAGTGTAACCTAGGCAATTTACAGCCGGGAGCCAGTAGATCGGTAGACTTTGCCCTTGCCTCCACGCATGGTCTAGACGAGGTAAAAAGCCTCCTTGATGACTCATGGGGCTTTTTCAAGAAGAAAATCCGATGACGTTGACACGAAAAGCGCGGATGTGTCAGCTGAGGCCGGGTAGCAACCCGAGTCAAGCAGCAGGGAAAAAGAAAGAGAAAAGGGGT
>JAHQWZ010000063.1 GCA_029856425.1 Candidatus Thorarchaeota archaeon | reverse complement strand
CGACATGAAGAGCAGGGTCACTTCCTCCTTGTCCACTAACTATTCCTGTTCCATAGAATCCCAATGCGAAACTCAACAGGAGGACAAGCATAACAAATCCAGTTTTTCCTATCTTCATGTATTTTCACCTCGCCTTGACCAATACAGATACTCTTGAGTCCGCCAAACCTCGCTCAACAAGGAGCCGGAGCTTAACCTCAAGCATGGTATATGAAACCTGAAATTGATCTCGTGGCGCGTTCATAATGGTCACGTTTATCGTAACCCCTAATGGAAAAAACCGACAAACTGCAATCTATCTTCAATTTGTGAGCATATTAAGGTATACTGGATGAGTCATACAGTGCTCAACTGGATGAAATTGCTGCTAATATGCCATCGTTCTCTCCGATAACAGCTTCTCCTCTCCTCTCAAGTATCCTTAGAAGATCAAATGTTTCAGCCAAAGCTAAGACCATGGAGTTTGCGTCATAGTCGCCAAATTGCTTCCGCGAAAGCCAGTACAGAGTTCGAGGTTGGGATGAGAGGAAATCCCGCATCTGATCCAGTTTTAATTGATATTCGGCCTGCAATTCAAAAACTCTCCTGGATAAGTCTGTAACAATGTCACGATGACCTGGCAGGACTGTGTAGCCGGAGAGGGACTCCATTCGTTTCAGAGATTCCATGTAGCTGACCATTGATATCTGTTCACTAATATCGTAATCAAGACTCGGATTCGAGCTGATCGTTCCTAGGATGTGATCACCACTGAAAGCAATCTTGGATTCTTTGCAGACGAAACAACATGAACCTAGGGAATGACCTGGAACCCACATAGTCCGGAGTGTGCCAATACTTGTCTTAATAGTTGTACCTTCTTCGAGCAAAAACACATCAGGGATCGATTCCCCAAACTTAAGGAAGTAGGTTTCCAAATATCCTGCAGTCATATGTGGCCGTTCATCTGTTCTGACTCCAGCAATCTCAATAATATGATTATAGGACTGAACTCGCTCCTTTGTGAAATTCTCATATTCCGTCACTCGATTACTGTCTGCCTCATGAATACTCACACCTGTGGAAGAGTCACCCTTGTGTTCATTTTCTCGTACGATTGTGCCTGCGAGACCAGTATGGTCGACATGTCCATGCGTCAATAGTACGCGATCAATGTCTTCCAGAGTGTATCCTGCACGTATGAGACCTTTCCGAAGTCTTGAGAGAGCTTCATCTGTTCTCGGCCCCGTATCAATTAAAATAACAGGGTCTCCCTCAATTAGATAAGAGTTCATAGAACCAACAGCGAATGGAGTAGGAATCTCTATTCGATGAATCTCACGAGGAATTTCCATTGTTGAACCCGTCCTACAACTCCTCGAAATAGACTCTCAAGAGCTCAGCTACATTTCGTGCTCGAGACACGCATCCACGATCCCTATGAGGTGATGATCCATCAAAAAGATCTGAGATTGTTCCAAGCGCGCCGCGTTTCACTGCACTCAATACAGGCCGAAAGAACTCCTGCTCAGCAAACGCACGAGTTGAAGCTTCTCGCCCCATGACTGTCAGGTAAGCAGATATGTATGGACCAATCAGCCAAGGATGAACACTTCCTTGATGAGTGGCATCAGCTCGGCTTCTAGGACCACCAGTACAAGCTCGGGCATACCTTGGATCCTGGACTGAAAGCGTCCTTAATCCAAAAGGAGTCACAAGCTCTTTTGTGACAACCTTGAGAACTGACCTTGCCATGTCACCTTCAAGTAGAGGATATGGAAGACTCAATGCAAAAATCTGGTTTGGTCTAATTGAGGCATCATTCTCATTGTCATCAACAACATCATAGAGATAGCCCTGCTCTGAATCATAGAAAGCTTGGACGTAGGCTTCCTGAATCCAGGAAGCTACGGCTCTGAATTCATATGGATCTCTGCCCATAAGCTCAGACATGTCTGCCATTGCCATTAGCGAGTTGTACCACAATGCATTAGTTTCAACACATTTTCCGACTCGAGGTGTAGCTATCCAGTTACCAATCTTTTCATTCATCCAGGAAACCTCGATGCCATCTATCCCAGAGCAAATTAGACCATCGTGATCTTCATGAATGTTATATTTGGTTCCTATTCTAAAAGCTGCAATGATTGATTCCATTGTATCCCAAATAATTCCTCTTAGGAATTCAGCGTCATTTGTTGCTTGGATGTATTTGTAGACACCCATTATATACCACAGTGATGCATCAACAGAGTCATACTCGGGCTGGATGCCCTTATCTGGAAAATCGTTTGCAACTAGGCCGTAGCGTGAGTGTCTGGCATACGTAGTCAGAATCGCCCTTGCATCTTGGAACCTTCCGATAGACATCGTCAGTCCGGGTAGGGAGATTAGAGCATCAAGACCGATATCAGCCAGTTGATGATAACCAGCAATTACAGACCTCATTCTAGTGGATGCACGGTCAACTATGAATGAGTCAGCGTTAAGAACTAGCCACTCTATGTCCTCATCGCGCACCTTTTCGGACATGGAATAGGCTCGATCATTTAGCACTTTGCGTCTTCTGAGCTCTTCAAATCTTAGTTTAGCAAAGTCTTTTCGTTTAGCTTTTGCCAATCCCCCTAGATCCTTAAGCAAATCCTTCCTTGTTGGTCCAACAGCGAATAGGAAGGACAAAAAGTGCTCTCCCGGTTCAAGAACTGTATGAAAGACACCAGGTATATACAGCTGCTCCCTAAATGGTAGACCCATGTCCTTCTCTCTTCGATATACCTGTATTTCTGATGGTCGTATCTTAGATGCAGCAAACTCAGCATCAGGCGTATATGATAGCATCCATGGGCTGTTTGGTCGTTCATCAAATGAAAAGCATGAATGATCATCAATGGCTTCAACTTGAGGAGTGAAATCAAGGTGGGGAGGCCGTGCGTGAAAATCCCTACAGGTTTGCAGGGGAGTAACCGTAAACACAGTTTCTTCATTATTCGATAATTCATAGTTCACAATGGTTAGATTCCTTCTGTATGCCATGAAAATTGTTTTGTCTATGGTCACACCATCGCTGACATACCTCATCTCAGGAAGAGGATTTAGCTGAAAGCGTTCTAGCATTCGATATCCGCGATTAATCACTCCATTGGTGGTTTGCTCAGTCGCAAGATTGAATTCTCCTTGGGCTGTCCCAACTACTTCATCAAGACGAGAAAGAGTGAGCCACCTATCAACAGGTGGATTCAAAGAGGATACCAATAGACCATGATAACCTCTTGTGTTAAGCCCAGCTATTGTGGATGATGCGTAGCCGCCAATACCATTTGTGTAAAGCCACTCAAACGTGACAGCTCTATTGAGCTTCAGATCAGCTTCATCCATTATTATCAATAATCAGGCCTCTTTATTGAGAGTACTTACGAATCTTCGTTCATCTGCGCTCTATAAGGATTCTGACATTACACTAGATGCCGCTTTGACAGGTAGCATCATAAGGAACTCGATAACTTCCGAAATCCTATAGAGAGGACTTGCTCCATGCCAGACATTTCTAATGGCGTATCGTCTGATGCCGAATCATTAGCAATCAACCAAGGGAGTTCTGGTTTTTTGAGTCTAAGCAACACCCTTTGGCGTCTGGCAATCGTTGTAGGCATCGCTCAGTTTTCTATCAGCATCTGGAATTGGGAGTTCAGCATCTTTCTCGAGACCTTTCTTGAACCTTGGCAATTGGGCTTGACATTTTCAATAAGTACAATTGCAAGTCTGACGGGATATTTCCTTTCTGGCACCATCGCTGATCGTATAGGCCGCAAAAGAACAATGATGTTCGCATTCTTACCTGCAGCATTAGGTCTCCTTTTGCTGGTCAATTATCCTGTATGGCCATTTATCCCTCTTGAGTATGCGTCAATCATGTTTGGATGGAGCTTCATCATAATAATGAGCAGAGCGATACCCGCCGACGAGATTGAGAAAACTGGGGGACATAATGCAGCACGACGATTTACCATGGTACTCATGCCCGCCTTTATCGTAGATGGAATTAGTCCTGCTATTGGAGCTACTCTGCTGAACTTGGGTCTAATTCCTAGAGATCTCCATATAATGGCAGGAATTGGATCGATTATTGCATTCCTAGCTACATTTCTCCTAATTCGCGAGTCCTTAGGTGAAGACATCATTGAGCGAACAAAGAAAGGTCCACTTATTTCTTTCAGACGACTGGGGTTAAACTTCTGGAAACTGGCGATAGGCATGTTTGCATTCATATTCTTCTTTAACTCCGCCCTTGCCTATTACGGAAACCTGATTGTGGGCGAATGGGGATTAGATGAAACCACATTTGGATACGCTTGGAGCGGTTTCTCAATAGCCATGGTTCTACTGATGCACACAATAAGTGGCTACGTTGATAGAGGGCTGAAGAAATCTCTATTTGTCGCAATTCTTACAAATGGAGTAATAATGGCATTGTTCTCCCTCGTATCAGGTGCTTGGAACCTATTCCTCCTTAACTTCATATGGGCAATACCTGTGGTCATGTGGATTGGAGCTGAGAGGACATTGGTTGTTCAGGATGTAGACGAGGAGAATAAAGGAAGAGCACTGGGCACCTATCAATTCATCTCGAGTTCAACGAATCTGGTTGCAGCACCATTTGGAGCATATATTTGGACAGTCACGGGAAGTCTCAGAACACTCTGGATGATCTCTGGAATTGGTGAAATCATCTCGGCAATATTATTGGGTGGTGCACTGCAGTCCATGTCAGGCAAGAAGGCTGCAAAAGCTAGTGCTAACTCGGATTAACCGAGGAATCTTCTTATCTCAGTAAGCTGAGTAGGAAGCACATAAGCAGGTAGTGGGGAACAGGATTGTCGGAAGATGGCTCCAAAATATCACGCAGGCTGAAGAAAACCGGCGAACTTCTTCTCGGCGGCGCCAAGCAACAAGTCGCAGGCTATAGGAGTCGTTTTGATAGTCTCAGTGGGATATATGATGAGTTTCTATCAGAATATATCATTCAATATACTAGTGGAAAAGCCGATCCTTCTTTTGTGGATCGATTCTTTGGAAAACGGGATCTCAAGTTTGCAGGAATTGATGGCACAATCTGCAAATATGATGTGTTCGACCTCATCATCTTCTTTGCCGGAGCCTACTCATCTCATGGAGTAGCTAGAATCGATGATTATGGGAACATTAGGCTTGAGTATGAGGAGCAATTTCTCGAGAGAGGTGTTGGCTTATCGAGCGTACTTCCCATCTATATCAATGAGGTTCCACTGGTTGATCAGACTATTCTTGCTCGAGCTGAGGATGGAAGCATAGATCATACAGTAGCCCACACCGACTCATGGATTATCGATAACTCTGCATTTGCAGACTACATGATGACTTTGGCTGAGTTCTATTTGGCCTACCGCTTAATTAGCGCAGAGGATCCCGTCGATATCATGCTGATGGATCGAGTTTGCTCCTCGGAGATTTCTTCATCCTATGCAGAAACCTCTGATTTTAGAATTGATGTCGAGAAAGAGTGTGGTCTTGTTGGCCAGAAAGTCAATGGAAGGCCTTTCACAGCTACTGAATGGATCTATGCTAGAAGGCTCTTTGGCAACATGGGCCTAGGCACTCCACCAGCAAGAGGCGAATACCTTCTTCCACGACTCATGGCGGAACTAATCAACGAGAAATCTGGTCTGACAAGAGAGGAGCTTGCCATGCGTCTAGGCATTGATTCGGACCCCAGACGTGAACGGCTTGACAAGGAACTGGAAACCGCAATACGAGGCAAGGGAGCTTCGAAAGGAATTCTTGTAAGGAAAGGCAAACACTTCAGTATAAGACCTGAGTATCGGGATATAAAGAAGAGATTAGAAACCCTTGTAGTAGAGACCTGTGAACGGCTCTTCTCAGAGGATTCGTCGATTACTTATGACGAGCGGTTTAAGGTAGGCAAGCGATGGCTCACTACAAATGATTTATCATTCCTTGCCCTAGCCTCATTGTATCTTACAATCGAGAAATGCTGGCAAAAAAGGACACTTCTTGTGGGAGTTGCAAAGGATACATCTGCGAGGGACCTAAAGAGGCAGGTAATACCTGTCTTGAATCACCTTGGAATATCTAGCAAGGGATTCAAAGGAGAACAGGGAGATACACCTGACACAGACAGGATGATATTACAGTGGGTTTCTCTTCAGGAGCGAGAGAGTCTCAAGACACCCTGGGCTACTATTGAATACGATACAGCATTCAAGACAATAATACCTCACTTCGAGAAATTGCCTGGGCTTTTGTCAGGAGCCAGAAGAAATCAGATATCATTGGAGAAGACTTTTGTTAAGGCATATTTCCAACTCTGTGAAGCGAAGTCCGACCCAAGATTGAGGAGCAACGTGTTGCTTTATGATAGGCTAGTGTATCCTGAGTTTGACGACATGGATGAAAACTTACTTCAGTTAAAGCATGATTACGGAAGTGGACCAGAATTCCCTGAGCCGATTGAAGCCGTCTTCTACTATGGTGTTGACAATCCCATTCAGTCATTCACAATAGCATTGTTCAAAGCGATGACAAGTGCGAGTATCCCTGAATTATTCGGGCACCTTAATCCACTCTTTATTGCAGACAAGGTGGCAAAGTATAATTACACTCATTTCAAGAACATGGTCGAGAGCGCGGGAAGCTGGCTCATCAATCAGCCCGAGCTGCGTGAGTTTCTATTCTATCTGAGTACATTTAGAGAAAGGAGGTCAGATGTTGAGCGGTCACGAAGAAGTGCCTAGTCAATTATTCACCGATTTCAATGGAACTTTTGATGGCAGGCTTGCTAGAGTAATTCCTGTTGCTGCAAATTATACTTCAGAGTGGGCAGGGTCTGCCGCAAGGTATGATTGCAGAATCAAGATTAGATACAACAAGGAGTTGATGGCACAACTTGAAGAGGGCATGATGATAGCTGTGCGAAATTTCAAGGGACAAGCCGAATCTGCTAGGAAGAAGAAAGTGCAACGTTACACGGTGATGGTGATCAGTAAAGTATGGCCTCTGCATTATGGATTAGGGGGGATTAGTGACAGTCACTATTATCCGATGCAAATGGAGATGATTGAACAGGCTGTTCCAGACTGGGACACAGATGATCAGGCAACCATGATGGTTCATCTTACTGCAATTCCAATCAATTACGACCTTATTGTATCAGAGAAGGGAGAGATAGAGTTCAGAAAGGGATTCTCGTATCCACTCATTGGTGATAACGTGCATGTCATCAATTTGGAAACAATTGACCTCATCTATAATGGAAAAGTCAGGAAGGCTCTTGGTTTGAAGAAGAGTGACACATCCTCAAATCCAAAGAGAGACCCTCGGGTTGGAGTTCTAAGGATGTTTATGGACTCTGAAAAAGAAGTTCCTGTACTCGTGGACCTATACAAGTTGCTGAGGTATCACTTTGGTGTTTTCTCATTCACCGGGGGCGGCAAGAGCAACCTGCTTTCCAATCTTTTCAGGAGAATTCTATACCACACCAAGGACACCAAAATGGTCATCTTCGATGTAAGCTGTGAGTATCCCTTTCTCCTATCTGATGTGTTCTCAGACCCAAAGATACATGGCAAGGTGATTGTGGAGGAGGAACCAAGAACTGCGGATGATTTCGCCAGGTCCATTGTAAAGCCTCGTGATTTTGAAGACGACCCCCGCGCGAATACAGCCCTTAGATCACTTTACGACCTCGGCTTGGTATCCTTCTATAATCTACCTCAATCACAGACGCCTACGTATAGGTCTGTGCTCGATGACATCAATGACCTGCAGAACGACAACTCATCCAAACCGACCTATGTCCAGGCACTTGATCAAATAAGAGCGGCTGTGACTGGGTGGATGGAATCGTGGGACAAGTCAGAAGGTGATCCACTTGACAACAAGTTCGTTGATATGCTCCATGAGGAAGCTGTAAGAGCTGTTGATGACTACTCTGTTTATGTAAAATCGGGCGTGGCAGCATGGGCAACCACAAGAGGAAAACTCAAGGATGCTATAGCAAGAAGTAGGGATGGCGAGAAGAAGGGTGTCACGGTCAAAGACATGCTCAAAATGATGAGCGGTCCTGAGCGTGTTATTTGCATATCAATTGCAGATCCAGATATTATCAGAGACATTGTAATTCGGATGACAGCCTCTGCTCTGAAATACAGAAAGAGGAGCTTTGAGATAAAGCCACAGATTCTATTCGTTTTCGATGAAGCTCAAGAGTTCATTCCTTCAAACGCAACTGGCCAAGTAGCTCGGTGTAGCAGTGCAATAGAGAGGCTGTTGCGTCAAGGGAGAAAATATGGACTCGGCGGTGCGATTGCAACTCAGAGGATAGCCTATCTCAACACCAACATCATGCAGCAGCTGCACACATTCTTTGTAGGTACTCTCCCTAGGCCCTATGATAGAACAGTAGTTAGCAGTTCATTTCAAATCGACCTTAGCATCCTTGACAAGACATTGGAGTTTCCCCCAGGTTCATGGCTTCTTTCCAGCTACATTGCAATGGGAATAGATAATGTGCCAGTGTTTGTCAAAGCTGATAACTCAGAGGATACTTTGAAGGACCATATTTCAGCAATAAATGAATAGAAGACAGCAATGACAGGTTCATCATCGACACTAACTTAAGAGCGACGTATCAGCCTTTTTCAGCGAGACGACCAAACAATGACTGAGGGACTCAAACGCACTCAACAAGATGACGCGAGCTCAGATAAGTTACCTTCGAGAGAGGTTCTAGGGCTTGACTCAGAGCTCTGGAGAGTCGCGTTTCTTCTGGG
>JAHQWZ010000062.1 GCA_029856425.1 Candidatus Thorarchaeota archaeon | reverse complement strand
GGACAGTCTGGTTATTTACAGTAACACCAGCTGATATCAGCCTGTCAACAGCATCGATTGACTCCACCGTCACTTCTTTGGGATGATTGTATTGCGTTACCACAAACAATCTTCTGGACTTATTAGAGTAATCACTCAAGACGTCCAGCAGTTCATCATCATCTAGTATCCGCTTTGGATATGTGACTGGAATTCGTGAACCAACCCTGATGAAGTCTAAATGCGGAATACCTGAAAGTGCTTCAAGCAGATTCTTGATTCGAGTTGTATTTAGGGTGAAGGGATCACCACCAGTGATGAGTACGTTGTTAATTTCCTCATGTTCCATGATGTAAGAAACAGCAGCATCAATATCTCTTAGAACCTCTTGACTTGGCAGCCCAACTAGTCTCTTTCTGAAACAATGTCGGCAGTACATTGCGCACTCAGCGGTAGCAAGAATCAAAGCAGTTTGTTTGTATTTGTGCTGCAATCCAGGTAGAATGGTATTGGAAAGCTCACCACTAGTGTCGTAGGACCCCTCTATTGTCAATTCGCTACTACTAGGAAGAGCCATTTTTCTTATTGGGTCCTCTGGATCTTGTTCATCGATTAAAGAGAGATAGTATTCGGGAACGCGAATGGGGTGGATTTCACTCAGCCGTTCCAGAACCCCCTCCTCGGGTTCAGTAAGATTGATTATTTCTCCCAAATCATCAATGCATGTGACTAATTTATCCGAGTCAATAGCATGGGTCAAGAGCTCACACCCTTGCTACTCTCCTTAGCTGGTTCCGTTGTCATTCTTGAGATAATTGCCATTTTCCGTTCAATATCATACCATTCAGTAATTGGTATCCTGGCAGCCAAACTCTCCCTATCATCCATAGGAAGAGTCCTCTCCTTCTCTTCTCTCTCATCTTTTCTCATTTCTTTGTCACCTCTTTTGCAGGAATATTCGACATCACTTGGTCAAGTAGGACAGGTTTGTTCTGTCGATTCTGCCAGTTCTATATACTCCCATACTACGAGAGTTTCATACTAGGCTTGGCTTTGCCTAACCTGCCAAAGGTTATTCCTACTTTTCGTTAGTTATTAGACACAAATTCGCAGAATTGCTTAAAAATTATCCGTACTTATAAAGCCCTAAAGAAACATATTGACTCTTATAAAACTTATCCAGTCTTTTAAAGGGCTATCCCGAGATTTATCTATTCTCTCTCCTACATTTCAAATGTTGATTCAAAGAATGCTATTTCTTATACAAAAGAAGATTGGAAACCACAGCAGTCTGTAATTTGTATTCTATGGTTTAGCCCTTCATCCGTCATTCTTGTTCACTTCAGATACGACTCAGAGCCAAAGTAGAATATTTCGAGCCTCACATAATGAACACAAGATAACTGCTCAACCAGTCACTACAGGAATATACCCGAACTTCTACTCTACCTACTCTCCAATCAATATTCACTCTCAAACCATGCCTATAAAAGTGGGTACTTTTGTCTTATAAACGAAAATATCGAATCCATATTCCCAATTTCTGTCTTTAAAGTAATATGAAGCGATATTTAAGAAGTTGTATGAAACCCACATAATTGATGAGCCAAACCCGCCGTCCCGACTATTCTTTTTCTGGACTCTACTTCTCAAAGTGCCATTATTAGAAATCGGTGACAAATGCGATTCCAAGGGAACGAACAAGTTCTTTGTATCGATTACGAATTGTGACTTCCGTGACGTGCGAAACTTTAGCTATCTCCCTTTGTGTACGCCTGTCCTCTTCAATTATGCCGGCTATGTACAGGGCAGCCCCCGCAATCCCACCAGGATCTTTTCCTATAGTTATTCGCCCTTCTCTTGCTTGTTTTATTATCTCAGTAGCCTTCCTTACAGTTTTTCCCTCAAGTCGAAGATCCGAGGATAACCTTGGTATCAAGTCTTCCGCAGACGCAAGCGGCACATCAACATTGACTCGAGATATGACCAATCGTACAGCTTGACTAATCTGCTTTCTATTAGTCCTTGCTTCAGCCACAATCTCGTCGAGGCGTCTTGGAATCCGGTGAATCCGACAAGCTAAGTAGATTGATGCTGCAACTACTGACTCAATACTTCTACCTCTCACTAATCTCTTTGCCAGGGCTTTTCTATATATCAGAGCGGCCGTTTCTCTGGCTTCACGTGGAATTCCAAGCTGCGAGGAGAGTCTCTCCATCTCACTCATTGCAATACCAAGATTTCTGTGGTGCGAACTATGAACCCTACTTCTGATATGCCACTTTCGCATTCTGTAAATAGCTGCACGAGTATTGGTTGTGATTGCCCTACCACTTGCGTCCCTGTTTCGCCAATCAATTATAGTTGAGAGCCCCTTGTCTGCTATACTGAGTCTCATTGGTGCCCCGGTTCTTGATCTAGCATCTCTTTCTTCTGTAGTGAATGATCTCCATTCAGGCCCACGATCAACAATCCTGTCTGATGCCACAAGTCCGCATGAAGTACAAATATTCTCTCCACGAGCATAGTCCTTGGTGAACGAGCTCTCTCCACAACCCAAACACACATCTCTTTTGTTTCCTCGAGCTCTCTTGATTCCAGCCATATTTACCATGTCTATCGTCTCCTAATCTACTCCTAGCGAACGTTCTTCTTCAAATGCTGTTCAGAGCAAAAGCAAGACATTTCGGGATTCGTACAATGGGCCTATCAATGCAATATAATTGCCCAGACAGTCACTACAAAATACGACCGAACCTTTTCTCTACTTAATCTCTCAATCAATGCTCCAATATCAATCTATGCTTATAAGTGGGCTGCTCTGCATTGTAAGGAAACGCCCGTCATTTCTCCGTTTATGAGGCATAGTATCCGCTTTTCTGAAAATCTATTTTCACTTTCTATACAACTAAAGCTTCTGTCTGTAGATTCTTCGGTTGCGGGTTCAAATCCAGCTGTCCCGACCACATCATTTTATGAATATCATACCCCAAAAATGCAGATATACTACCCTACAATGAGAATCTCGATTCAAGTTTCGATAGTTTGTTTGACATTAAAGTGGTGGTCGGAATGGGCTTTGCCAAAATCAGCAAGCTCAAACTCTTGATACTGAGTATTCTTTCTTTCTTCCGAATCGGAGCCTATCTATATTGGACCTATTGGTTTCGTGCATTCATCCTTCCTGTCATATTCATTTCAGAAGAGGGGCTTTTCCTCATGTCAGAGCTCCCTCTTCTTTTGGTCGCGATGGACACGATATTGGTTCTAATTCTTCTGATAACAAAGGGAAAGTCATGGCCTCTTCTTCTGATCAGCATAATTACATCACTTGTATACTCATGGTTCTATCTGCTAGCATTCTCAGATATTACAAGCGTCTTAGGGACATCTATAATTGTGGTGTCAATCTTGCAGCTAGCAATGATGTTGCATACATACTTCAAATCTCATCAAGAGTCATTTAGCTCATGAACTCGGCGACCTTGTCAACAGACAATCTTGGCCGGGGTCCCGGACTGACGGCGGGCCAGCCCACCGTGATGGCTGCCAACAATTTCCAGGGTTTCTTAAAGTACTTCATAATCGTGTTATACGCATAGAAGACATCACCAATCCAGCATGTTCCGAGACCCAATGAATGTGCCTTGAGAAGGAGATTCTGAATCGCTGCTGCAACGCCATGAATCTCAGTTTCCCAGCCGAACTGATTTGTGTTCCAGACGATAATCACTACAGGAGCCTCTTCCATCATCTCACATGATCCATACGAAGAACCCACATCAAAGTCAAGCTTTCCGAGTCTATCTCTGTAAAGATCTGTAAAATTTCCCTTTGAATCTCCAGTCAGCACAGTGAATCTCCACTGTTGGCCGTTTTTAGCACTAGGGGCGAATGTTGCAGCCTCAATAATCTGCCTGATTAACTCCTCAGGAACCCCCTCCTGCTTATAGTCCCTGATACTTCTTCTGCCCTTGATGGCTTTATCAATACTCATTGTCATAATGGGTATTCAGTCCTCGAATCCTCTAATCTAACTTAAACTCGGAATGCACGAGTAACTGGAGCCAAATTTACGGAGCTCTCTTTCAAGAATGTTCCACTTTGTCAACAACTTCCTTAGGTAAGGGGATAGTAAATGTGCATTCCATATCTCCTTTCAGAAGTGACTTGACCATCATCACTTCCAACGATTGATCAAGAGCTACTTCCCATGGCTGTTTAGTAAAGCCACCACTACAATAACAGAAAGAGGACGGGACAACCATCTCGTCATCCAAAATCGTTTCTCGAGCCCAAGCACAATGACATGCATAGTATCGTTTCCTTTTCTCATCTGTTTCATCAAGATAGTGCCTCGTGAGATAGGGAATCTTAGTGTGTACAATCTTATCGCCGTCACGCATGCCACTTAGCATGTCCGGACGACTCTTTACATACTCTACCACATCATCAGTGATTTCCTGATTGAAGAATAGAGTTCCATCATCCCTGTGTTTCTCCAGCTCTGCAATGGCATTCTCTCGTTTCTTGGCAATGTACTCATCAATGTCCTTGGCCGCTAGGAACTTCTCCCGTTCTTGTTTATACCACTCTTTTGGTATTCCGTGTGCGGTGCCAACTAAAGCCATCTTGCAGTCTTCAGGGTCAACTAATGCTTTCATTTGGTCTAAAACAGCCTTGGTGATTTTTGGCTTTTCAGCAGATGGCAGTCCAAGTGGTGCTTCTATCCCCTCAAAGACCTTATCTCCCTTAGACTCACCTACGGTTTCTCCTAATCTTTCACGTAGTACTTGCATGACCTCTGCCCCGTCAATCAACTCAAGGACTGCAAGGTAGAGGTTCATGTTCTTCACGAAGTAACCATATCGGGACAGTGCAACGTAGTTGTCATAGGTATTGACGCCCTCTTCAATGAGCATCTTAGAGAACTTGTTCACTTCTAGAGATGTGGCCGTCTGTAAATTCCTCTTTGACTCCTTGAGGAATTGCCCAAATCTCTCGACCATAGCAATCGCAGGTCCAATCTTCTCCTCGGGAACTGGCTGCTCTCGATCTGTAAGATATTTACGATAGCCTTCTTTATCCAAATGCCGCAACCTCCGCTAATTCGGACTATCATTCACTACTTTATCAAGACAACGACCAGAGCAACCCTTCTAGAAACGAGTTCTATGTCACTTTGGCGCCATTTGGGAGTATTACGTGGAAGAACAGAATTCATTAGAGGAGTTTAAGTATGCACTAGCGAACAAAGATACATGAAAGGACTAGGCAATCAAGTAATTCCTGCCAATATGATAGGAAGCTTGCTGCTCAAAGCCCAAGAAGCATCAGATTCGTTTCGAGGGAAGTCCTCACTCCCGGCAAGAGGTGATGTATCAACCCTTGAGGAGTCCGCGGTTGTTCACTATGTCCAATTGGACCATGGCATCTTTGGTAACAAGGACGGAATGAGTGATGATGGCCCCGCCGTGGTAAGAACTGTGGAAAGGCTCTTTGTTGTTGAGCATGATGCACTCGACACAAAAACAGGAGAAGGAAACCAGGTCCGTATGAGGGATTCTATCCTTATGAGTGCGGACAATGCTCCTGCTAATTCTGGACTCAGGTTTGGAAGGTGGCGACACTGGCAGGGGAAGGGTGGAACGCAGAAGCTTCAGTCACACAATCAAGAAGATGATTCTGTGACAAAAAGCAGGTCAGACTTAAGCTCCGGTAATACAGGTGCTTAAGAGCCCTAATCCGGAACGAAATGTTGGTGGACTGTCAAGATGGACAAGTTAGAGGCTAAGATAAAGCACGGTCTAGAAGACAAGGGGATTCCTTGTCAGTCAGTATACAGGATTCCTGATCCCGACGACCCTCGAGTCCTAATAGCCTTTAGTTCAAACGGAAACCACAGGCTTACCCCGATGAAAATCGAACATGTCTTGAACTCGCTAGGAGTCGGCGAGTTTCAAGTTCCAAAGGAATTTCAGCGTTTGAGCGCTGCATTTTTGCACCTAGAAGTGGCAATGGGCGCAAAGACCCAGAAGTCTGTATCAGTTCGTGCAATGTGATACGCCACGTTTCTTATCTGTAGATACAGCTTAACCAAAAGTATGGATCTTCAACTCAAAGACAAGACAATTCTAGTCACAGCAGCCTCTAGGGGTCTTGGATATGCTACTGCACATGCACTGGTTAAAGAGGGGGCCAACGTCATCATATGCAGTCGAAACGAGGCATCTCTGAAAGAGGCTGTGTCCAAGCTTGGTGAAAGGGCTCAATATACTGTGGCTGATGTGTCCAAGCAGGAAGACGTGAAGTCATTAGTTGGATATGTGAGGGAAGGCAGTTCAAAGCTCGATGGCTTGTTTGTCAATGCGGGCGGGCCTCCGCCAGGGACTTTCTCAAAGGTATCTGACTCCGACTGGAGGAAAGGATTTGATCTCACGCTGATGAGTGCAATCTGGCTTACAAGAGAGTCATTGACACTCCTGAAGAAGTCCGAATCGCCCTCAATACTCTACAGCACTTCAATATCCGTGAAACAACCTATAGACAATCTGTTGCTGTCAAACGCAATTCGTCCTGCAGTAATTGGGATGATGCGAACATTGGCAGGTGAAGTTGGTTCAGAAGGAGTTCGTGTAAATGCTGTATGTCCTGGATATATTCACACCGCCAGAGTTGAACAGCTGATGGAAAGCAACAAGGCTGCAATTGACAGTATAGAGGCAAGGATACCACTTGGTCGGATTGGCAAACCAGACGAATTTGGTGCAGTCTGTGCTTTCTTACTAAGTCCTTTGGCTAGCTATATACATGGTGCACTACTTCTGGTGGATGGTGGTCTATACCAAGGGATGATGTAATACAGTTCATAGTTTAAGGTCAGAGGAATCTACCTCTCCTAGTCTAATCAATGCAGTCTTGGCGTAGTCACGAATCTGTTTATCCGAGTCATTTGTGAGTGTTTGCAGACTAGCGGCAGCAGGAGGATAGGGAGAAACACCCATCGCCCATGAAGCCACGCGTCTGACATCGACATCATCTGATAATAGAAGCTCAGCAATCGCTCTCAAGATAATCTCAGAACGCCTCACTATGACTAGCCGAACCAGTCGGACTTGCTCTTTTGGTTCGCTTCTAGAGATAGCATCGGCCAGTCCTTGTAGAGCTCGAGAGTCATCCATGTCTCGAAGTGCCCTTATTGACCAATCACGGACACCTTCATCATTATCCTCAAGGGCTGCCAGCAGACAACATATCGACTCTGGTGATTTCATGTTGCTTAATGCCCATGCAACAGAACGTCTGATTTCGACTTCGGAATCCCCAAGAAGTGTACACAGAGCGCCAATGCTCTCATCATCAATTACCTTTGTGAGAGCATAGACCGCCTCTTTTCGTATTCTTATATCGTCTGAAGGGTTTCTTGCTAATTTCCGAAGCACTCTTCCATAGCTTCCGGGATCACTACTTCCTAAGATATGGACCGCCCATTTTCTGACTTCAAACTCCTCGCTTGTGTTCTTCAGTATCTCTAGCACCTGATTGTTAAGTGATTCAACCCTAGTCCTATAAGCTGCTTGGAGGCCCCGGATTCTGACTCGAGAATCGGCATCGCTGACCGCTTTCTCAAGGATTGGTATGGAATGTCTGTGTGGTAGGAAGTCCACAACGTCAAGAAATCGCTGTTTTAATGCAACAAAATCACTGGGAGCAGTGTCACCAAAGACTTTCGTGACAGCTTCTGTGAAATCTTCTGGATGTGAATTGATATATTCTGCAACCTCTCGTAGACGATTTGCCGTTCCAGAGTCCTCAAGGAGTTCAAGAATGGACATGACATCGCTGAAATCGTGCATTATGCTTGTTACCTTTTTGCATGGCGCATTTCAATAGATTTTGAAGGCATCTACATTTGGTTTTCTCCAAGATTCCTTTCCTGGATTATACTCAAGAACATTGTAGTATGCAGCCATTTGGAGTGCAATAGAGTTCGCTATAGCTTGACCAAGCGGGCTTTCAAACGTGAGTTCTTCAGGCGTATAGAGATGATATGCAGACATTCCCAGTGTATCAGTAAGTACTTTGATGTATCTAACATTCTCCGTCTCTAGGGGACTGTCAGAGATTAAAAACGCACAGTCTCCCTGATTAACTGCTAGGACATGATGATGTCGGAAATCTTCCCAGAGTGCAGCACTGCTTTGGACGACACCATATTCATTGAATTTCATCATTCCAATTTGCGCTGCAACATAGTTGGGACCATCAGATATCATAAAGAGCGGCTTTCTAGGGATGACAGCTTTGGAGCTTTCCTTACCCACTTGTTCAGCCCAATTTAGCATCTGCTTTCCATTGCTTTCTAGTCGATGCAAATCTCTGTGAATTTGGGAGTCTGGCATCGATTGATGTTCTGCAGCTAGTTTCAAAAGATATGCCATTGCCGTTGTTGTTACCGAAGAGGGACTTATGTTATGCGAACTTACCCCAGATCTGGTCAACCAAACGTGATCCACGAGTTCTGATGCATTCCCTTGCTCATTGTCTGTTAGTACGATAGTCGTTGCTCCTCCGGATTTGGCAACCTTCAATGCATCTAATGTCGCAAGACTTCGTCCAGAGGCTGATACACCAATGACAACACAGTCCCTGTTCAGCTGAATCTTCGGAATCTCCGTCGGCGATAGCGATATTGCATTGAGCCCAACCCGCAGAAGAGCCCACTTTCCATACTCAGCCACGGCATACGAGTCGCCGCAACCAGTAATGATAATCAGCCACTTATCTTTCAAAATATCCCCATCATTTTTGCCTACCATTGCTAAAGTTTCGGAGATCGAATTCTCCTGTTTCTTTATTGCATCAT
>JAHQWZ010000061.1 GCA_029856425.1 Candidatus Thorarchaeota archaeon | reverse complement strand
AATGTTGATACAAATGCAACTGGCATAACAGTTAGTGCAATATATGGCTACGATTCAACACCATTTGATGGAACCATTCTCCTGGACAATACTACATTCCAGTTTTCAAGTGTCCATAGGCAATACTACACCGCTGCTTCAGCTTTCGGAGACACGTATGGAATTGATGTTATTTCTGTTAACGATCAAACATGGTGCATCTGGGATCAGATAGAAGTTGTTTCGATAATTTCTAATGTTACCTACATGGATCCAAACGAGTATGCAAGAGTACAAGTGTACCTTCTCTATGATTTTGATGATGCACCGGTTCAAGACGGTAATTTCAGTTTGAAGTTCGAGGATCTAGTTCATTTGGCTGATGGCATTTGGGAGGTCAATATTACTCGGTTATCCTATCAGATGATCAATTTCGACACACTGACAACCTGTGAAGCTACCATCTTTGGGATAACTCATTTTGATTTATACGGTAATGATTTGGATGTCTATTGGGACCGATTGGAAATCTACGATTCCTCCGCTGCAGACTCAAGGATTGATGTAGGCTCTACTGGTTTCTCTCGGTGGTCCGTGAGGCTCGAAAACGCTGGAATTGATATCACATCAGGAATAACAGCTCTGGTTACAGGGTCGGCCACAATGACCTATGTGGACGGTTTCTGGCGAGCTTCTCATTCAAGTGATGTTGTCGGTGATCAAACATTTACAGTACTCTCCGCGTCTCTTGAAGGTATCGATTTCTTCATCACTAGCACAAGTGATGTGACAATAATCTGGGACAGAATTGAAGTTCAGACAACATCTGCAAGTTCAACCACTCCTATCATTGAGGAATTTATTATCATAAGTGCCACACTTTCCTACGAATATGATGGGACAGAAGTGACAGATGGTGTTGTTACCCTGTGGGATCAGGACAGTCAGATTTCAATGTCTTACAACGTATCTGGTGGATTCTGGTATGCGAACATCACAAAGGTCGAAACAGGGGAATACACATTCTACATAGAAGCCGTATCTGGAAATCAATACGGAATCACCCAGTTATCATTAGATGGAAATCAAATCACAGTGGAATTTGTGCCTCCACCATTGCCCCGGCTCACTCCAATGACGATAGCTGGAATAAGTGGCGGTGTTGCAATCCTTATCATCATAAGTGCGGTAGCTATCCGGCGAAGGTACTATATCGAAGTTCCTTACGAAATCAAGCAGATTAACGCAATCCTGGATGCAATAGAGAAGGAAGAGAAGATCGAAGAAATCGATGTTAAGACAGTTGAGCAAAGTTTACTGGATCTACTCGAACCCGGACTGGTTGAATTGGGACTGACTTTGGAAGAAATCCTGGCATCAGTTGTCGATGCCGATCTGGATGCGATTCATGTCATTGAGCCCGACATGGAGATGGTGGAAGCTCTCGAGGAATTTGAGCTTCCAGAACCTGAGGAAGAAGAAGAACTTGTGAGAGAGATTCCCAAGCCTGAGAGCACGGGTGAGTTCGAGGAGTTAGATATAGAAGCCTACACAGACATGGAGGCTGCTGCAGATGAAGCACTAGCGCTTATGCTGGAAGAAGTCCGAAGGATCAAGGAGAAGAGCGGAGTAAAGGTTCCTCTCTCCAAGGATGACTGGATAGAGAAGCTGCCATCTTCCGTCAAATCAATGTTCTTTGAAGAGGAACTGAGAGAACTGGAAATTCCTGACATAGAGCAGCTGGCAAAACTAAGCCCGGAAGAGGTAGAGGGGCTTCTTGACTCGATATCAGCCGCTCAGAAAACTGATACTATTGATGTGGAAGAGTCTTACGTTGATATTGTTAATGCGCTGAAAATCAAGTTTAATGAGATCGAAGAAGCAGAGGAACTGGATGAAGGTGCCCAGAAGAAGAGACTAATCCGGACTCTTCCATCTTTCGTTATTGATTACTTCAAAGAGGCTTGGCTTGAGAACCTGTGCATCGACGAGTTAAATGAATTGACCCAACTCACAGAGGATGAACTCAAGACCGTCATAGATTCGTTGTTGGAAGCAAAGGAAGCAAAAGAACCACGCGAAGAGATTTCTACCGAAGAAATCGACTTTGAAAGGGAATTAGAGCGACTCGATCTTGTGGAAGACACCATCGAAGATGCAGACGTGGAAGATATCGATGACACAGTAGTGGAGCAACCATCAGTCGAGGAAATTGAAGAGCTCGAAGTCGACGTAGAGCCTGATGATAGCAGTGCTATAGAGGAAATGTGGAAACTCGATTTCGATCTTGAAGAAGCGAGAAAACTCAAAGAAGAGCCAAGTGATTTCGAGGCAGAAGAGGAACTGCCCGAGGCTGAAGATGAAGACCGCATGACTGATTGACATTAATCATATAAGAACGACTAAATACGACCTCGAGTACAGCAGATTGACTGACTATGACCGGTTCGATGGTGAATCCAGAAAATCTCTTAGTTCTCATTGAATGAGGTGTGAACTCATGGAGCCTGTGTATGTCATTGGTGCTGGGATGACCGCGTTTGGCACTATCGACCAGTCACTGACAGAACTGGCTGAGGAAGCATCTTTCGAGGCCATGAAGCAATCACACTGTCTTGACCAAAGAGTCGACCATCTTGTAGTAGGGTCCCAAAACCCTGATGAGTTTGTGGGCACGGGTCATCTCTCTACTCTTCTAGCCGACAGATTGGGAATTGTACCTGCTGGAGCAACACGTGTGGAGACTGGGCCTTCCTCAGGTTCTAGTGCTTTCGAAGTTGCATACACAATGATAGCTTCTCGGCACTCCGACCTAGTCCTATTGGTCGGAGTAGAGAAGATGTCAGAGGTGAATCGGGGAACCGCATCCAAGATTCTTTCTAAAATGATGTCATATGAGAATGAAACTCGATACGGTGCCACACCAACAGCATTGGCCGCCATTATTGCTCGAAGGTACATGCATGATTATGATTTGACTCGTGATGATCTATCATTGGTCCCCGTCAAGGCTCATCGAAATGGGGCTAAGAATCCTCTAGCTCACTTTCAAAAAGAAATCACGATTGAGGAGGTACGTACAGCCCGGATTGTGGCTGAACCCCTCACACTGTTCGATTGCAGTCCGACCAGCGATGGGGCTGCATCCATTATGCTTTCCTCAGAAGAATGGGTCAAAAACCTCGGTGTCAAAGACCAAGCCGTCAAAGTTCTTGGTTTCGGTCATGGCACTGACCACCATGCTGTTCAGCACAGACTGTCCCTGACATCACTCGGTGCAACTGTTATTGCTGCTGAGAATGCTTTCCAAATGGCGAATCTCTCACCAAGAGACGTTGATGTATGTGAACTCCATGACGCGTTCTCGATTCTTGAATTGGTGAACATGGAAGATATCGGTCTTGCGAATAGAGGAAAATCTATTGAACTTGTCAGAGGGGGGCGCACCGAGGTGTTTGGAGACATCCCAGTAAACACCACCGGGGGCTTGAAGGCACGAGGTCATCCGACTGGAGCCACAGGTGTTGCCCAGATTCATGACATATACAACCAACTCATCGGACAAGCTCCCAAGGGGTTGCAGGTTGATTCCCCAAGAATTGCACTCACGCAGAATATTGGTGGCTTTGGCAATAACATATGCGTTGGGCTCTTTGGCGTCTAGCCACACTGTCCATCCAAGAATGTCTTATTAGAAAATCCAAGATTTTGCCTATCAGAACAGGCTCAAGACTGAATGTGTATAAGGTCGGGTCATGTTCAAGGGACCGAACAGATTGATGTCTTTCCTGTTTCTAGAGATCGAATGATAATTCAAATGGAGAATGTTTCAAAATGCCCGAAGGCCTTGCAGTACTAAAGTGGGATGATGAGCTTGGGCCAATAGTAACTATCAGGACACCAAAGAAGCTCAAGATAGGATTAGATCCTACCACTTCAATGAGGGCCTATGGAATAGCTACACTTGGAGAAACCAAGGAGTCGCAGAAGCCAGGTTTCAGCTCGCTCGCATTCGAGGACTTCAAGCTTGCAGTCTATTATGGTGGACTGAACATGCATCTCAAAGGATTGCCATCAATGGTATTCCTTGTGCTGCATCCAGAGGAAGACCCTGATGTCTACAAGGATGCTCTGCCCGAGATAGCGACACAAATATTCCTCAATGCAGAGAATGATGCCTACGAGAAAATGGTTGCACCTCTCTACAAGCAGATATCTAGGTACACTCAGATGACTGCTGAGCAACAACAAGCTTCAGTCCTCACCGATCCTGTCAGGAGAGGAATCATCCAGATATTGATGAAGAATGGAACTGTGCTGTCTGCCGACCTTGAACAGGTCATCTTTGAGGAGGTTGGTAAGAAAATAGATGTTGACATTGTCCTTCGTCCATTAGTAAAGATGGGGATAATTGCTACAGGCTGGGTTGAGGGTCTCTCTTCTGAAGTAATTTACTTGACAAGAGCATTGTTTGTTTTACGTACCGTTTCACATAACATCGTTAGAGCAGTCCTGGAAAGTGATTTACCAAAAGATGCAACAGAGAGTTATCTGGAATCCTCAAAGGAATATCACCGTGATTACGTAGCAAGACTGAGGAATGATTTGTTCAAGACCGTCTGGTCTGATGCAGAGGAAATCGGGAAGTATATGCTTGATTTTGATACTTACGATTTGATTCAAGTTCTCAGGAGAAGTCCTATTGAGATGAAACAGCTTCCAGAAATGATTAGTCTATCAAATGCAAAAATCAAGAAGAAACTGTCAACTCTTGAAAAGGCCAACATCGTTACAAGAATCAAAGATGGGAACAAACAGCAACATGTGATACTCAAATGCAATCCAGAAGTCGTCACAGTATACCCAGAATGGCTGATTCAGAGAACTGTGGACCAGTATAACTCTGAAATCATTGCTAGTCAACAAGCCAAGCACTACCTAGAAGTCTTGAAGCAATCTCACCCAAGCCAGATGAAGCTCATTGCAGAATTGGAATAGGAATTGTGTGCAATGATTCGAGAGATTCACATCTTCAAAGAAGGACAGACTCTGTTCAAAGATATCATAGTGGAGAACAAAGATATAGATACAGATTCCGTGATGACGCTTGTTGCCAGCTCGGCTCAGAACCTGCAAGAGTGGAAAATCGATAGCACGGAGATCAATCGCTATCGCTTTGTCTACATGAATTCTCATAATGCTCAGTTCATTGTGACGATGGACCGTCAGTCGTCTCTCCAGAAAGTAAACGAAGCAATGATGAGTCTTGTATCTAGATTCATGATGGTCTTTGAGAGCACACTTGAAAGTGATGAGTGGAAATCTACAGACTTCACGCCATTTGGAATTGGGTTCCGAAAGATTGTGGGGACCATTCCTGTAAAAATGTGTTTGGCGGGACATGGTGGTACCGGTAAGACCACTCTCCTTGAATTGGCTACACTTCCCTCACGTGGACCGGCACAGGAATACGTACCGACTTTCTTCGGGGATAAGGCATTGTTGAAAGCTGATTTTGATCCCTATATTTTCAGCATTTTTGACTTGGGTGGACAAGACCGATTTGTCCAAGAGTGGGGCAAGATCATCCGTTCTGGTAGTCTTGTTTTCATTGTCACAGATTCAACAGAAGCAAACTTGGAATGGACCAAGCGTATAGCTTATCCTGTTCTAAAAGCTGAATTGCCTTATGCGCGAGCAATAGCAATTGCCAACAAACAGGACTTACCGGGTGCACTCTCTCCACAGGAAGTTGCCGGGAAACTGGGAGTTCCTGCTTATGGTATGCAAGCCAATCAACTAGACTTCAGGGAACGTTGGTTGGAACTAATCAGAGCGTTAGCCTTTGAGGAACTGGAATTCAAAATCGTTGGAGAAATAAAGGAGACTGAATGAAATGGGGTTGTTTGATAGGTGGCGACGAAAGAAATCTAGTCCTACGACAGTTTCTAAACCACCGGATACAAAGAAAGCTGTATCCGAACTCTCCTCAGATGACACAATAATGCCTGGCAACCTTGACTCGATCAAAGCACTTCTTGGTGAATATGACAACCTTGTGGAAAGACGTGAAACTCTTTCAGTTGAGAGGGAGGATCTCACGTTGAGATTGGAAAGAGGTGAGATCGAAGCAATTGAGTTCCGTAAAGAGCTCATGGCAAGAATCCAAGAAGCTGCGAAAGTCTCAGAAAGTCTTAGAGTAACTTCAGCTAGACTTTCCGAACTTGGTTATCGCGGCACTCTACAATGAAGTGATACAGGAAGGAAGATAGCTTGGTCAAATCATTAGAAGAAGTAATGCGATTTCTCGAGAACTATGCACTTGCTTGGCATCACTGGTTGATGCTTTTGTCTCTACTAAAACTAGGAGGAAGTGGAACCAAAGCACAGATACTTCCAGTCTACAGGAAGGAGGGTTTCTCACCACATGCTATCCACAAAGTCTTCCAGACAGACTTGGTCGATTTGGGTGAGGCAATCGAAGTTGAAGGGGGTATTGAGAACCTCACAAATAAGAGCACCATATATCTTACAGACGATCCCAAGTTCAGAGCTTTCCTAAAAAGGCACATAAAACCTGTTCTCAATACTTTGAAGACAAAGGCTCCAAAGTAGATTGACAGAAACCTTTTCACTGACATGGTTTGATTTCTTCATGTGAAATTGAGTTGAAGATACAGGCATCACATTGTAAGACATGTGAACGAGCAATTGTTCCTCCTCGCGATACTTGTCCATATTGTGGGAAAGGAGTAGGAGATATGGTTTCCTTAGAACTGAAAGGTCAGGGAACAATTGTCAGCTTCACCACTCTCCAAATGCCTCCTGAGGGATTTAATCCACCGTTAACTATGGCTCTTGTTGAACTCGAACATAAAGCGATGGTCCTATGTCTTGCAAAGGAACAGAATGCCTCTTTGCCAAAGATTGGGGACAGTGTTGACATCTCACTCGACCCCGAAGATAGATTCCAGTTTCATGTCGTTTCGTGAGGAACAAAGCATCTCAAGCTTGCTATTTCGCCAAGTTGTTTTAGCCAGATCTAATGAGGAGAAAAACCTGTTCAATTAGCTTGGCATATAAATGGAAATAGAAATGGGAACAGTTTCACTCTCCGGAAAAATTAGCAGAGTATCCGTGGAATGGAAGCCCTGTAATTCAAGTCATGAAGATGGAGCACGACTTGGTGTGCTAATTCGCTACGCATTTAAGTGAAACTCCAGCTCCTGCGTTCCGTGATTATTATGGTTGATTATTTGAGCAGTACCCTTTGGACCGATGATGAAATTAGATTCCGGGAGGAGGTTAGAGCATTTGGTCAGAAGGAGATTGCACCTGTTGCTGACGAGATAGACAAAGGTCCATACCCTAGAGATCTAATCCGTAAGATTGGTCAGGCGGGCTACATGGGGGTTCATCATGAGAAAGAGGTGGGCGGATCAGCTAGGGGCTTGTCTTATGAGATAATTGTAGCGGAAGAATTGAGTAGTATCAATGGCGGCCTCGACATGGCCCGAATGGCATCTGCTACTCTCTATGGAATGCCTGTGAGCAAGTTTGGAACTGACGAACAGAAAAAGAAGTACCTGACCCCAATTATCAAGGGCGAGAAGATAGGTTGTATAGGTATCACAGAACCTGATGTGGGTTCCGATACTGCTGGGATGAAGACAAAAGCTGAGAAGGACGGCGACGAATGGGTGTTGAACGGCGAGAAGAAGTTCATCACCAATGGTAGCGTAGCCGATTACATGTGTGCGTTTGCAGTTACTGACCCTAGTGTCAAGGCCAAGAATGGGATGAGTGCATTTATTGTCGATACAAAGAGTGATGGATTTTCAGTTGTGCAAGACCATGAGCTCTTAGGAATGAAATCTGCTAGAGTATCATGGTTGAAGTTTGAAGATGTGAGAATTCTCAGTGATATGTTGCTTGGAGAACCGGGTCAAGGGTTCCATATTCTGATGGATGAACTAGATAGCGAAAGGACTGCCATAGCGGCTGAGGCAATTGGTTATGCAAGGACTCCTTATGAAATAGCAGTCAAATATTCCAACGAAAGAGAGCAGTTCGGAAGGCCGATACGAGCGTTTGAAGGGGTGAGCTTCAAGATTTCTGATATGGCAATGAAGCTCGAGGCTGGTCGAGCACTGACGCTCATGGCTGCCCGTGCCTATGACAGAGACGAGAATATCACAAAGCTCGCGTCGATTGCAAAGCTATTCACCACCGAGTCTGCAATCCAGATTACAAATGACGCTATACAGATACTTGGAGGAGCTGGCTACACAACAGATTACCCCATTGAACGATTTTTCCGAGATGCCAGACTTATGACGATAGGCGGGGGTACAGCGGAGATACTCCGGTTTCTAATTCAGAGAGAAGTGTTCAAGGAGTTCGATGAGCTGAACAAGCTATAGAACTCGCGAGGGATGCATAATTCCTACCTCCCCTTCTTTTCAGAACTTGCTGAGTCACAAAGTATTTCTGAGATGAGCCTCTGAGATGCTATTTGATGTCTAGGAAGTGAAAATCCTTGCCAGCGCTCGAATATCTTCTTGTATATACTCAATCGGGCCTTCCTATCTACAGCAAATGCTATGGGACCTTCTGCAAAACCGCTTTCAAGCAACCTGAGCTACTATCGGGATTTCTGTCAGCCATTGAAACTATTCCATTGACAATTTCAGATGGGATGTCACTGCAGTCAGTGAAAATGGGATCAACAGAAATGAGGTTCTCCAAGACAACTCCACATGGACATTCAGTTGTTATGGGAATTTCTGAGGAAGCGCCCGAAGTTGCCAACAATGTTTTCGAGGCGGTTTCAAAGACTCTTGCTAGTGACCGTTTCCAAAATGTCGACTGGAACTACATTACATCTGATCTAATGGAGGCATTTGAGGCAGAACTCCTTAACAATGCCCTTCCTGAAGCAATGCACAACTATGGCGGTTTCGAAGATCGATGTACCCTAGGTGCTATGTGTCCTATTCACACTAATGCCAACAAGTCGAGAGCCAGCAGTATATGGGGGGCAATTAGAGAAAAGTATGCAGCTTTGAAGCAGAGGATGAGCGGTGGAAGCTGATACAAACAAGA
>JAHQWZ010000060.1 GCA_029856425.1 Candidatus Thorarchaeota archaeon | reverse complement strand
GGTTGATACGAACATTGAGGGCAGCTCCCTCAATTGAAGCCATCAGAGCATGTGCTGCAACTCCTGCATCAGTGATTGAATTGATGTTCCCCTTCTCAGCAGCAACCTTTGCATGTGTGAGTGCATTGTATGAATGACGCATTGTCGTCAGTGGCACTTCAGCGGCGTGGATTGTAGCTGCCTCTGTAGCTTCCTCTTTCTGCTTCTTTAGCTGATCGGTTTCATCTGACATCCTGAAAGTAGCCATAACGTCATCAAAAGCGGCTGAGTCTTTCTCTATCAAATCCATGAGAATACCTCGGTCGTTATCCACGGCATGACGATGGTTCAGCATCTCCTCCTTGATTGCGACAAACTTTCTGCCTGAAAGGGAGAGACCTGTCACCATGCCAACAAGTGCAGCTCCATACGAACCCACAGCTGCAGCCACACTGCCTCCTCCTGGAGTGGCCCGAGCTTTCTTTACCTGGTCGCCAAACTCGATGAGAGACATCTCACTGAATGTCTTCTTCTTTGGGTCCTCAGCCCCGCCGAGATAATATAAGTCAAGGATCATCGAGTCATCTAGTCTCTCGGGGCGAAGATAGTACCTGAGAGCGTCAAGGAGCGCAAACAAGGGCACCATGCCTACAATCTCTGTTTCAATTACGGTGGCCCCGAATCGTTGAGCCTCCAGTTTAACCATTTCAAAAACTTGGTGTATCTTCGTGCGCCTTGGATGGGTGAGATTGAGAGACACTTGCACACAGTTCTTTGCTGGCAGCTCTAGTCCAATACCCTGGACGTTTGCAAATCCTCCAGTAAGTCCCCTGACAACATTGGCGCAGGATTTTGCCACCTCTATGTTAGTTGTGTTGAGATTGAAGTTAATCGCAATCAAAAAGTTACGTGCACCGGTAGCTGTAGCCCCAGCAGTAGGGTGAATCTTGTTTGGCCCATAGTCAGGGTTCTTACTGGGATCCTTTCCAATAATCTCTCTTAATCCCTCAAACTCACCTTCTCTGATGTTTGGTAAGTCGGCTCTCTCTCGACGGGTAGCTGATTTATTGTAAAGATAAACTGGAACATTGCACCTGCTCGAAAATTCCTCAGCGAATTCTTTTGAGAGCTCGATGCATTCTCCGACTGTGGTGCCATGAAGTGGTATGAAGGGGACCACATCAACTGCGCCCATTCTCGGATGTGCGCCCTCATGTTTTGTCAAATCAATCTTCTCAACTGCCAGCTCTGATGCCTTTAGAGCTGCCTCCTTCACATTTTGGGGCTCGCCGATGAAAGTAAAGACGGACCGATTGTGATCCTGATCGAACTCAACGTCAAGGAGCCTGACCCCTTCGACACTACGAATCGTGTCCGAAAGAGCATCTATGACATCTTTTCGTCTTCCCTCTGAGAAGTTAGGCACACACTCAATAATCTTCAAGAGATTCACCGGTGCCCGCTCGGAACGGCGATGCACAAAAGCGTTTGGGATTATGTCCTAACTCTTCGAAACTTGCGCTGAGTAAGCATCAAGAACATTCTGTAGCAGCATAGTAATGGTCATGGGGCCGACCCCCCCAGGCACTGGTGTGATGCAGAGCGCTTTCTCCTTGACATTTTCGAAGTCGACATCACCGTGTGGTGTTGAAACATCTATCACGACAACACCTTCTTTGACCATATCTTGAGTAATGAAGAATGAGTCATCCTCAGACTTCCTTCTTCCTATTGCGGTCACAAGGACGTCAGCTTGTCTCGTGAAGCTCGGTAGATCTGCGGTGCGTGAATGACATATGGTCACTGTGGCATTTCGGTTGAGTAGGAGGAAGATGAGCGGCTTACCCACAATTGTAGACCTGTTTATTATTACCACATGCTTCCCTGAGAGGTCCCCCATTCCGATATAGTCCAACATCGTGACTATCCCATGCGGAGTTGCAGAACTCAACTTCTCACCACCATAGAATAGGCGATAGATGTTTTGAGGTGAGAACCCATCCACATCTTTCAATGGATCAATCGCGCTAATAATCGCTTTCTCATCGATTTGCTTTGGCAAAGGGAGCTGAACCAGGATTCCGTGAACCTCGATGGTTTCATTGAGTTTCTTGATGAGAGCCATTAGCTCATCCTGAGAGGTTTTCTCAGGTAAGTCGTAGTGGTCAGACAGGATTCCTGCCTTGTTTGACGCCTTATGTTTCATACGCACATACATCTGTGAACCAGGGTCTTCTCCAACAATAACTGTCACTAGCTTTGGCGCAATTCCATATTTCTCGGTCAGTTTCTCTACCTCAACCTGCACATTTCTTCGAATCCTATTCGAAAGTCTTTTGCCTTTTATCACATGGTCTTCACAGATCGGCTTCAGTTCTTCCTCATCTGACATGATACGACACCTCTCTAGAACACTCCACTGATGTTTCCATCTTCATCTACATCCATCCCAAGTGCTGCAGGTTCTTCAGGCAGGCCTGGCATCAAGCTGATATCGCCCATGTAGATGACAATGAACCCGGCACCATTGCTTACATCTGCACCAACGACTTCTACAGTGAACCCAGATGGTCTACCCCTCAGACTCTTGGAGTCTGACAGGCTAAACTGAGTCTTAGCAATGCAGATGGGCAGGTTCCCGTACTCACGTTTCTCAAGTGATCGAATGCGTCCACGAGCACCCGTTGTGTAATCTACATCGTCAGCTCCATAGATCTTCTGTGCGACCTTCAATATCTTGGTCTTGACTGGATCTTCAAGGTCATAGGTATAGATGATATTGCTGCTAGGATTGTCCTTGATTGTCTTTACAACCGCCTCAGCAGCAGCCTTCCCGCCCTCACTGCCCTTAGCAAAGACCTCAGAGACCTCCATCATCCACCCTCTTTTTTGACAGAATTTCCGGAGGAGGGCAATCTCTTCCTCAGTATCATCAGGAAATCGATTGAGAACCACAACAGCAGGAACTCCAAAGCTGTTGATATTCTCCATATGCTTCTCAAGATTTGGAAAACCCTTCTCGAGATCATCTTGACCATGAAACTTCAGTGCCCGAATGGTCGTGATGACCACGCATGCATCGACATTGAAATCGCCAGCTCGAGTGACTATGTTGAAGAACTTCTCGGCACCTAGATCAGCTCCAAATCCTGCTTCTATTACCACATAGTCGAAAAGGCGGAGAGCTATGTCTGTAGCGATGATTGAGCTGGTCCCATGAGCAATGTTTGCAAATGGTCCAGTATGAATGATTGCAGGAGTACCCTCGATTGTCTGTACTAGATTGGGCTTAAGAGCATCACGAAGAATAACACCCATTGCACCCTCCGCCTTCAAATCCCTAGCAAACATTTCCTTAAGCTGCTCAGATCTTGCGATGAGAATGTTCCCAAGGCGGTGCTTCAAATCCTTATAGTCTTTTGAGAGACCAAGAATGGCCATCACTTCTGAAGCTGAAGTGATTACAAAGCTGTCCTCCCGCGGGAATCCATCAAATCTTCCGCCGAGTCCTACAATAACTTTTCTGAGCGCGCGGTCATTCATATCGAGATTTCGAGGCCAATATGTTCGTCTTACATCAATCTCAGGTTGATGATCATGATGGATGTAATTGTCTATCATCGCAGAGAGAAGGTTGCCTGCTGCAGAAACAGCCGGGAAGTCCCCCGTGAACATTAGATTGATCTGTTCAAAAGGAAGGACTCTGGACTTCCCACCTCCCGCAGCGCCTCCTTTCACTCCAAAAACTGGTCCAAGTGAGGGCTGTCTCAACGTGACCACTGCCTTATGACCCAAAGCGTTGAGGGCCATTGAAAGGCCAATTGAATTTGTTGTCTTTCCTTCTCCAGCGGGAGTTGGATTAGTCGCAGTGACAAGGATTAGTTTGCCTCTCCGCTCGCCGAGTGTCCTCCTGACCTTCAAATCGATCTTTGCCATATAGTTGCCATATAACTCGAGGTACTCTTCCGGAATACCTGCTCCTTTTGCCACCTCAGATATGTGAATCATCTTCATGCACCAAATGTCTGTATTCCTACTGAATTTGAGCCAATGCACTCACTGATAAACGAAGCTCTAGGGCAGAGTGTAAGCGGTGGAAATGCTTGTTGAGAAAACAATACTGAATGTAATCCCTGCTGCATCGGTCCTTTAGCATTAAGCGGTCAGTTGCTTGAAGTGTCGCCTTTACATAGGAAGGTGCATGCAGTATATGCATGGGAAGAGGAAAGGTATCCGCCATCCGTTTCTTGATTCCGCTTCTGTTGGTATCGACGGGATTGCTCCAATCTCCAACTTTCGTAGCTAGTCAGGTGACAAGAGATTATTGGCCAACCGAAGACTGGAGGACTAGTCCTCCTGAAGAGCAAGGAGTGAATGGTTCGAAACTTGAAGACGCAGCGGACTTCATCATTGATTCCGGCGCCCGTGTTCGAAGCATGCTTGTCATATGTAATGGCTATCTGGTTTTCGAACGCTACTTCATGCCAGTGCTTTATGACGTGGACGACACTCACATCATCTACTCATGCACTAAGAGTGTCACTTCCTCTCTAATTGGGATTGCGATTGACAAAGGCTACATTGACAACACAAGCCAACTATTGGTGGACTTCTTTCCCGATGTGTATATCGATAATCTCGATTCCAGGAAAGAATCCATAACTCTTGAAAATGTACTTACTATGACATCTGGATTGGAATGGGATGAGGAATCCTACGATGAACCAAATGACTACTTTGGAATGACTAACTCGCAAAACTGGGTCCAATACGTGCTCAACAAGACTATGGTATCAGACCCAGGTACAATTTTCTATTACAATACTGGGGGTTCACATCTCCTCTCAGCAATCATCAATAGAACCACTGGTATGTCCACCTTGGATTTCGCATCCGAGTATCTCTTTGGACCTTTGGGAATAACAGCACACCCATGGATCTTTGACCCACAGGGAATCCATTTTGGGGGGTCCGCATTGGCGCTTAGACCTCGAGACATGGCTAAGTTTGGGTATCTGTTCTTGAACCAAGGTGAATGGGATGGAGAACAGATTGTTTCGCCTGATTGGGTTGCGACATCCACTGATTCTCATGTTCCAATTTACGGTGGAACCTTCTCCTATGGCTACCAGTGGTGGATCAACTCGCCCAGTGGTTATTATTCAGCAAGGGGGTATCAAGGCCAGCTGATTTTCGTTGTGCCAGAAGATGATATAGTTGTGGTCTTCACCTCTGACATGGACGACGTAGTCATCTCAACCGATGCAATTCTGTCAACTTATATTATACCTGCAGTTCAGGACAACATCGCACCACTCAAGCCAGATTTAATTCTAGCAATCCTGTTGTCCAGTGGGATAATAGGAATAGCCATAGCAGTGGTTGTGTACATGCTGAAGAGAAGATAGTGCATTCAGCCTAAGGCCAAAAGGACATAAGACGGGGTTGCCCCATTCCAAATTGGCTGATAATCATGGATAGAATGCCCTTGGATGCACTACCTGAAGCATTGCCAGATGCGATTGATGTCGAGAAACATGTGATTTGTACTTATTATACAAGGTTGCCTCCATTTCTAAATGTCAGAGACCTGGCCAGAGGCGCTGCTGTTGAACAGAGTACTGGTACTTGGACACTTGTGCCGGGCGAGACTCCTGCTGTCAGAAGGAGGCACGTGGCTAAAGTTATCGGCATTTATGAAACCCCTCAGTATGAGTTCAGCCTCCCCAGTGACCTTGAGAGGCGACATTACATTATCCAGATAGCGTTCCCATGGGAGAACTTCGGTCAGCAAATACCAATGTTACTCTCCACAGTAATAGGGAACATCTCCCTCGGACCAATCAAGTGCCTGGACATGAGATTCCCCAGGAGTTGGCTGAAGGGATTCAAGGGCCCCAAGTTTGGAATCAAAGGGCTAAGAAAACTCCTGGGAATAAAGGAGCGCCCATTTGTGAACAACATGATCAAACCCTGTGTATATACATCCGCAAAGATGGGCGCAGACCTCTGCTATAAAGCTGCAGTGGGAGGAGCTGACATAATCAAGGATGATGAGCTTCTAGCAGACGCGAGCTTCAACACACTAGAGGAGAGAATCCCGTTGTTCATGGAGGCGATTGACCGTGCGGATTCTGAGAAGGGTGAGAAAACCCTCCTGACGATAAACATCACTGATAGCGTCCCAAAGCTGTTTGAAAATGCTGAAAGGGCTTTAGAACTCGGGACAAATGGACTCATGATCAACTTCATGGCGGTGGGATATTCAGCATTCCGTCATGTTTGTGAGGACCCATCAATCAATGTGCCCGTTCTAGCTCATATGGACATCACTGGAGCAATCTCCTATGCGCCTAACATTGGTATTTCAACAAATATCGTCATTGGAAAACTACCGCGTATCTGCGGCTCTGATATTACCGTGTTCCCGGCTCCGTATGGAAAAGCACCTATGCTCAAGGAGAGGTTCCTCATGATGGCACATGACATGGTGATGCCACTCCACCATATTGAGCAGACGGCACCGATGCCCAGTGGCGGAATAAGCCCAGGTCATGTCGAAGAGGTGATAGATGACTTGGGACCGGATATCGTGATAGGTACAGGAGCAGGCATACATGCACATCCAGACGGCCCTACTGCCGGTGCCAGGGCTTTCAGACAGGCTATTGATGCCAAAATGAACGGCATTTCACTAAAGAAAGCGGCGGCGGAGCATGACGAGCTGAAGAAAGCTATGGATTCATGGGGCTCGGGCAAGACTGGTTTTGATTTATAGAGACTCACATTTGCAGTGGATATCAAAGGAGAAGATACCCTAATGGTCGATCTTTCAGACCCAATTAATATTGCCGGAATTCAGGTGAAGAATCGATTTGTACTGCCCCCGATGGTTCGAAATCTCTGCACCGAAGATGGCAGAGTGACCCAGAAGATGGTAGAGCATTATGAAGCGATAAGCAAAGGTGGAATGGGGCTCATCGTAGTCGAAGCCGCAGCGATAACATGGGAACATCGTATATTGAGCAAGAATGTGGGAATCTACGATGACGATCTAATTCCGGGTCTCAAGAAGCTTGCAGACGGAATCAAGGCTCACGGCGCTCGAGCCTTTATTCAGATAAACCACTCTGGACCAAAAGCACATTTCCAAAAGCGATTCGTTGGGCCTTCGAATGTACCTGTAATAAAGAACAAGATTCCTGAACCCCTATCAGTTGAGGAGATCGAGGACATCAGAGAGATGTTTGTTGATGCCGCCAGAAGAGCACAGACGGCGGGTTTTGACGGAGTAGAGGTCCATGGAGCGCACTTCTATTTACTGAGCGCGTTTCTCTCATCCTATACAAACCGAAGAGAGGACGAGTATGGAGGCTCAACAAGAAACAAGGCGAAGTTTACTGTCGACGTCATACAAAGAATTCGAGAAGAACTAGGCGACTATCCAGTCATTCTTCGTATTAATGGAATCGAGAATGCTGTGGACGGAATCACGCTAGAGGAAGGGATTCAAATCTCCAAGATTGCTGAAACCGCGGGAATTGATGCATTGCACGTTTCTTGTGTTGTCGATGCCAGCTATAATCCGGGAGTGCCTCCACGTTTCACAGAAGAAACAATGCCAGAGTTTCTCAGAGGATACCCGTATGATTGTTGCATTCCTGTGGCACGCGAGATCAAGCCCCATATCAAAGTCCCAGTGATAGGAGTGGGCATGGTGAGAGACCCACAGTTTGCTCGAAGAATCATGATGGAAGACAATTGTGATCTACTGGGTGTGGGGCGAGCACTTTTAGCCGATCCTGAGTTCGTGAACAAGACACTCGAAGGTAGAGATAACGAGATTATGCCATGGAAGGATACTGAATAGAGCGTAATCGAGTATTCTTATTAGCTCTCTATTTCTATGGAGATATCATGAGCCTCAAAGATTTTTCAAACGAATATGTACTTGAATGGCTCTTGGAGGAGGGGAATCCAAGCGTTAGATATTGGACTCTTCAGCACCTTCAAGGGAAGTCAAAGTCGGATAAAGTTGTAATTGATGCCCAAAAGCGAATCATGGATTCGGAATGTGTCAAGGCGATTCTAGCCGCTCAGACAGATGATGATTTTTGGGGAAACGCCGAGGATATGTATAATCCGAAGTATAGAGGAGCAACACACAATCTCCTGATTCTAGCAGAGCTTGGAGCGGAAAAGACACCAGAAATAGAAAGGGCAATAGAGCATCTGTTTCTATTCCAGCGCGAATCTGGGCACTTTCTGGGTGATCTTCCAAAGACAGCAAAGGGTCGAGCCAGTGTGGTAAAGGATGGCTGCTGTCTCGACGGAAACATCTTGTACTATTTGCTGCACTTCGGATATCTTGAAGATTCAAGAGTTCAGAAGCTCATCGAATTTCAGGCTGACTATTATGATGAAGAAAATGGTGGGTGGAAGTGTAGAGCATTTCCCATCGATGCATCCAAAGTATTTCCAATCAACTGCTACATGGGACGAGCAAAGATGCTCAGAGGGCTCGCCTCAATTCCAGAACATTCCAGGTCGAAGTCCATTCGAGCGATTATTGACCGTGAAATTGAGGTCATCCTTGAGAATGGTATCTACAAGTACCTAAAGAACCCTGATGGGAGCAGAAAGGAGAAGGTTGGTTGGACACGGTTCGGATTTCCTCTCTTCTATCAATCAGATGCATTGGAGGTTTTAGATGTGCTAACATCTCTAGCAGTCAAAGATTCCAGAATGCAGGAGGCCATTGATTTGGTTGTTTCCGTCCGCCAGAAGGATGGAAGATGGACTCTCAAGAACACATACAACGGCAAGATGCTCTGCGATATTGATGCGAAGGGGCAGCCATCTAAGTGGGTAACATTGAGGGCGCTCAGAGTTCTTCGAAGATTCTATGACTAATCGAGCTTATAGCCTATTAGCTGGAATAGTCACTTTATAGTCACCTGCACTGAGTTCGCTTCGAAGCTTCATAATTCCAATTCCTACACCGTAGCAGAAGACCGTCGGTTCTGGATTCATCTTTATGAACAGGGCTTTCTCTAGAATCTCGGGATCAATACCTTGACTCATCCTGAGTACCCTCTTTTGACTAAACGCCCACTGGGCATCTGAGTCAATGAAAGGCACCAACTCAGCTGT
>JAHQWZ010000059.1 GCA_029856425.1 Candidatus Thorarchaeota archaeon | reverse complement strand
CCATGACGATAATCTTTTAAGATTCTGTAAGGCTCTCCGCGCTAGCCACCGAGGCCTTCGGTGACCCTGACCTAGTTCTCTCAGAACTATGACTTAGGAGTTGGGGTCAGACAATTCGCAAATAAGGTGAATCCAATTGGTCAAGATTAAGGACCCAGATGCAATTAAGCGACTAATCGTGTCAGATGACTACGAGCATAAGAGAATCATCTCTATCAGTGCGCACATCGATCACGGCAAGACTACTACCACAGACTATCTGATGCGCCGTGCAGGTCTTATGAGTGACGCAGCTGCAGGTCAGGCTCTTATGACAGATAGTGACGAGGAAGAACAGGAGAGAGGTATCACTATTTTCACCTCGGTTGTCCTGCTCAACTTCGAAGTGGATGGAGAGGAATACCTAGTACAGCTATCCGATACCCCCGGCCACCTATCATTCACTGGAGAAGTTTCTCGTGCATTGAGAGCCAGTGATGGTGCTGTTATTCTAGTTGATGCTCTTGAGGGAGTGATGACTCAGACGGAAACTAACATCCGTCTTGCAGTGGGCGGAGAAGCATGCAAGCCAGTCCTCTTTGTGAACAAAGTTGATAGGTTGATCAACGAGCTGAAACTGCCACCTAAGAAGGTCTACGAGAGAATCGACATTATTGTCGCAAAGGTCAATGCGCTCATCAAAAAGGTGGCTCCCAAGGAATATGCAAAGGATTGGAGAGTCAAGTTTGAGGAGGGTAGCGTTGCTATTGGGAGCGCAAAGACAGGATGGGCTTTCACTATGAAGACATTAGAGAAGAAGGAGATTCAGCCTATTGTCGTATTTGAGAAGTACAATGAGGGTGATGAGAGGTGGCTCCGGGAAAATCTCCCACTAGATGATGCCCTCCTCGAGATGATTGTATACCATCTTCCGAATCCAAAGGAGGCTCAGAAATACAAGATTCCTCGAATATGGAAAGGCGACCTTGATAGTCTAGAAGGGAAAGCACTTCTTGACTGTGATCGCAATGGTCCACTGCTAGGAATGATTACTAAGATATTCGTCGACCCGAAGAGCAAGAGACCTACACTCATCGGAAGAGTCTTTTCTGGCACAGTGAAGTCCGGACAGTCTATTCGTTTGGTCAACATGAAGCAAAATGCCACTGTGAAACGACTGGGTGTTCAAGAGATCACTGACATTCTGCCTATGGATGAGGTTCCCGCTGGGAACTTGTTCTCAGTTTTTGGATTCATGTGTCCTTCCGGGGAGTCTTTCGTAGAAGTAGACTCGGAGATGCATGGCTTTGAAGCCATTGAATATGTCAGTGAACCTGTCGTTAGCAGAAGTATCAAGCCGGTTGACCCACAAGAAATCGCGAAACTAGGTGAGGTTGTCTCAAAATGGATCATGGCTGATCCAACAGCTAGGTTCACTCACGATAAGGAGTCTGGAGAGTACCGACTTGATGGAATTGATCCCCTGCAGATTGAGATCCTGACAAAACGCATCAATGAGCAGGTGAAGATCATCATTTCAGAGCCAATCATTGTGTATCGTGAGAAAATCACTGGTCAGGGTCAGGAGTTCCATACAAAGTCTCCAAACGGTCACAATCGTCTAAGACTATATGTAGAGCCATTGGATGAGAAGTCAATTGAACTCATCAAGAAGCAGAAGATCAAGAAGGACATGAATGCACGAGAACGCGCCGCCATTCTTCGTGATGAAGCTGGATGGGATGCTAAAGAAGCACGTAAGATTCTGGATATATATCAATCAAGCATGCTTGTTGATGCGATGAGCGGTGTGCAGAGATTTGATAGAATCTATTCATATCTCGAAACAACATTTCGAGAATTCATTGATCAGGGTCCAATAGCAAAAGAGCCAGTTATGGGAGTGAAAGCTGTTCTGACAGATGCGACTGTGCACAACGACCCCGCACACACTGGTTACAATGAGGTCGCAACAATGACCAGTTCTGGTCTAAACATGAGCTTCCTCACAGGTGCAGCAGGACTATACGAGCCAATTCTGAATACCGACATAAAGACTCCAACCGACACACAGGGCAGTGTCATCAAGGTTCTGACAGGTCACCGCGGCCAGATTCTTACAATCGAGGCTGAGGAAGACACAGTCACCATCCGAGGAACATTGCCAACTGCTGAAACAATTGGCATCGCAGATGAGTTTCGCAGCGCTTCTGCAGGTAGAAGCTTCTTCGGCTATGAGTTTCGAGGATTTGAACCAGTTCCTGGAAATATGCAGGAAGATAAGATCCTGGAGATTCGAGCAAGGAAAGGTATGCCAGAGGAGCTGCCATCTACCAGTTCTTGGAGTCGCTGGATTTACAGGCGGACTTAGTTCCAACCTATTGATGAGTGACGGTCGGCTGATCGTCGCTCACACGCCTTTCTTTTCTAGAATCAATCCCATTCGATGGATATTTGTCCTACTGTGTGGCATGACAGAATACAATGAACGGGGATGTTGTTGAAGAGCTAGAGACTCTGGTTTCATTTCAGACGATTAGTGATCCACTAGATAAGAGAGCAAATCTTGGCTGTGCCCAGTACATTGGTAATCGACTCGAAGAAGCTGGATTCATCTCAGAGATAATAGAGTCCGAGGGATATCACACAGTCTATGGCCGTTATGGTCAAGGGGAGTTCAAGATACTATTCCTTGCTCACTTCGATGTAGTGCCCGTGGCAGAGGGATGGGATTCGGACCCATTCAAGCTCCGTGTTGATGGCGACAATGCCTTTGGGCGAGGGGCATCAGACAACAAGGGGAACATTGTTTCTCTTCTTCTCTTGGCTGAAAGATTGAAAGAGAGTGCATTTCCTTGCACCGTGATAATTGCTGCAAGTGGGGATGAGGAAATAGGCGGAAGAAATGGGGCTTTTAAGCTCAAGGAGCATCTCATTAAGCAGGGCTTGTTCCCTGATTATGCAGTCATAGCGGATGGAGTTGATCAGCAAATTATCTATAGGCGGCGCAATGTGTTGCCAACTATCATCAAGACAAAGAAAAACTTAGCAAAGATGCGAGGCAGAACCGAAACAGTTCGATTTGAAACCGACGTTTTCGGTTCATCATCCCGTCATTCTGCTTATATGCGGCCTGGTGTGGACCGCCATGCGATGCTTGCTGCATCTAAGTATCTTGATGTGAATCCATATACAATGGTAAAGGATGTAAGAGGGGCTTTCCTGAAATCAAATGTTGTGCCTGGATGGATAGAGGTAGACCTCCTTCATCCTGATGATTCACAACCAGAGTCTGACTACGATGAGGCATTAACTAGTCTCATGCGTGCACTTCTCCCTGTTTCTCAGGCTGCTTTTGCTACAGAGCACTCAGATAGAGGGAAAATCATCTCCCCGAATCTACTGTCATTGGAGAGCGATTTGTGGACTCTCTATTGCGATATACGCGCCATGACAAACGATGGTGAGGCTGTGGAGGCAGCCATCAATCATGCTTTGCAGGGGCGAGTTGATTTATTCTCACTACGCGTGAGTCCTGGTGTTGGATACGTTGATGCTGACCCCAACTCTCGTCTGATAAAGGCCGCTCGCTGGGCCCTCGAGAAGGAGAAGATTCCCTACAGGGTGATAGAGGGCTATGGGGCATCGGACTCCCGCTTTTTTGCAGGTGAGGGCTGTGAGCTTTTCGATTTTGGTCCTCGGGGAGGCAACACTCATGGACCCAACGAGTGGGTTTCCCTGTCTTCGATAAAGGAGAACGTCGAGTTCTATCATACCCTGATTGATGTGCTTCTGAGGAAACCTGGTGGTTTGTGATTCCTAACTCTCACTAGGCGATATCGCAATCACGAGGTTTTCTTCACCAAAAGCGTATTCTTCTTGGAATTTTCCTGCGGGCTTTTTCGCTTCTTTCATACTGGTAGCCAGCGTTTCCTCTGCGATATATGCTTCATGAAACTCCACTGCTTCAGCCAAGCGCTTACTCGAGGAATATTGCACTTCTATCCGTTCATTGACGTTAAGATCAGCTGACTTGCGTACGCTTTGAACACGTCGCACGAATTCGCGTGCCAAGCCTTCCAGTTCAAGCTCATGTGTCACTTCTGTCGTCAACGCTGCGAGGTACGATCCCTCTGAGGCTGTCGAGAAACCCTCTTTGGCTTCAACTATCACCTCGATTTCTTCTGGAAGAATCTCTAGCTTATCGCCATTTACAACCACTTCTACAAATTCGTCAGCCTGAAGCTGTATCGATGCAATACGTGGATTCAGACTCAATATCGCATCCCTAACTGCAGGGAAGCGTGAACCATATTTCTGACCTAGTTGCTTCGGGAGAGGTTTAAGCTTATAGCTAATCACCTCTGCAGTAGCATCCAAAAAGCGAACACTCTTGACATTCAATTCATTGCCAATCAACTCAGCATAGCGCTCAACTATATCTCGCTCCTTGTCTAATCCAACAGCAAAAGCAATTTCAGATAATGGTTGACGAAGTTTGCGATTTGCTTTGTTTCTTGCTGCATGACCCAGCGACACCAAGCGAAGCACCAATTCCATCTCATTGTTTAGTACATCATCAATAGACTCACTCATAGGCCAATCGCAATGATGAACACTCTCAGGCGCTCCTGAATCAATACTTCGAGAAAGATTCTGATGCATTACTTCAGACACGAATGGCACAAATGGTGCAAGTAGTCGAGAGAGATTAACAAGTACGCGGTAAAGCGTGTCATAAGCTGCATTCTTATCCGCATCGCCTTCTTCGCTTGCACCTGCTTCTGCCCAAAAGCGTCGACGACTTCGCCTCAGATACCAATTACTCAGGTGGTCTATGAATCGGTCCACAACTGCCGTTGCCATATTTGGTTCATATGATTCCAGATAGTCCGTTACTTCACGGTTGACTTCGTTCATCCTTGAGAGTATCCATCTGTCCAATAGGCTTGGTGACAATCTCACATCGTTTCTGGGAACCCATCCGTCTATGAGAGCGTATGTGACAAAGAAGGAGTAGACATTCCAGAGCGGGATGAGGAAATGTCGACGTATCTCATCAGCACCATGGTACCCGAAGGCAAGGTCCTTCTCAGGCTTATGAGAACAATAAAGCCAACGCATCACGTCTACGCCCATTTTCTCAGCAGCCTCGTTGAACTCCACCATATTGCCCCATGACTTATGCATCTCCCTTCCATCCTCGGCAGTCAATGTGGCATAGGTAAAGACATCTCTAAATGGTGCTTTACGCTCAAGGATAGTGCTCATAGCGAGAAGGCTGTAGAACCAGTTCCTGAACTGCCCGGGAAAGCTCTCGCTGATAAGATCTGCTGGAAACCAAGTGTTCCAATACTCTCTATCTGAGTTGTACCTCAATGTACTCATTGCAACTATTCCTGCGTCCAGCCAAGGATTGCCAACATCTGGAATTCTTCTCATTCTGCTATCACATTCATCGCACTCTATCTCGATCTCATCGATGAATGGCCTATGAGGTGAACGACCTTCGAACGCGTCCCATCCTGAAACGGCACGTTTCTGTAGTTCTTCTCTACTGCCTATCACATCAAAGTGACCACAGTTCGAACACTCCCATATGGGCAATGCCAGTCCCCAATAGCGTTTCTTGGAAATCATCCAGTCATCCATATTTCGTAACCAATCTAATTCTCTCTCCTTTCCAAAGGATGGGTGCCAGTTGGTATCGTTAGTAACTACTTCCATGATCTGATATCGGAGATTCTTCTCCTTCTGATCCTCAGTCACGTCTTCATAGGGAATATCGAGTTTGACCCCCATCGAGATGAACCACTCATCCACTAGACGAAAGACTAATTCCTCTTGGCATCGCCAGCATACTGGATACCTGTGAGTGTAGTCCTCAACCTTGTAGGTTAGTCCCTTTTCACTCAGATTATCAAAGATTGGTTGAGCGACTGAATTTACATTCATCCCAGACAGCCAATCGAAACCGTCAATGAAGATGCCATTTTCTGTAAGTGGCGCAATTGCAGCAAGGTCAAATTCCTTAGATAGCTCGAAGTCTTCTGCTCCACAGCCCGGGGCGATGTGCACTATGCCAGTACCTTCCTCTTCTCCCACTTCATCCCACAGTATCACCTTGTGCTTGCCTGCAACTCCGCTCTCTTTTTGTGCTGGGAGCTCGTCAAAGGGACCATGATAAACCCATCCTTCCATGTCGAAGCCAACCAGCACTTCCATTATTTCGTAGTCCCCTTTCAGCATGTGGAGCGTACCGCGGCTCAAGTAGAATGTGTCCTTGCCCTGACGTACTTTAACATAGGTCAATTCCGGGCCGACAGCGGCGGCAACATTACTGCTTAGAGTCCAGGGAGTCGTTGTCCATACTAGAAGACTCTCTCCTGGACGATCCACAAGCGGAAACTTCAATGTGATGCTTGGATGCGTCAATTCGCGGTAGCCTTCCGTGACTATCTCATGTTGGCTTATAGCTGTTCCACAACGAGCACACCACGGCATCACATCTCGACCTTTGTAAACCCAGCCTCTGCCGTGACATGACTTAAGTACCGTCCAGATGGTGTAGTTGTTCTCCTCTGAAAATGTGTAGTATGAACCACCTACTTCGGGCATTCCGAGTCTTCCAACAAGCTGTTCAACAGTGCCCGTAACTGGACCGGAAACACCTTCTATAGTCATGATGGCCAGAGGATCAGTATCAAGGCCGTCATGTAGTTTCTGTAGAGTTTCCAAATTATCCCAGTCCATCCAATACCCCAGTCGAATGCTCTGCTGGGTCTGCACTGCAGCATATTCCAAAACTCGCTGCTTGCACAATACGATGAATTTCTCCAATCCGAATTCTTCTATGTCTTGCTTTCCCTTGAATCCCACATCTCGTTCAACGTTTACCTCGACCCAGAGGCCTTGGCAGTCAAAGCCATTTTGATAGCGGGTATGATATCCCTGCATGGCCTTGAAACGTTGGTATAGATCTTTGTATGTCCGGCCCCATCCGTGATGAACACCCATGGGATTATTTGCAGTAATAGGGCCATCAAGAAACGACCAAATCGGGCCTTTTGCCCTCATATTCCTCAATTTATCAAAGGCTTGAAGATTCTCCCATAGTTTGACTATTTCTTCTTCTTGAGCGACGAAGTCAACTTGACTAGGTACCGGCTTGAACATTTCCATCATCAACCTTGGTCTAGATTATTCATGCAGATTTCAACTGCAGCATAGTTGTTCGATAGAGAATGTAGTTTGCTCTCAAATTGGGTTGAATTCTCTTCAGAAAATCGAACAAGTATATAATAAGAGAATGGACTAGTTTGAGGTTCACGCGTGCTAGTGAATTTGGCAATCCATCCTATTATCACCTATGTGGGCTCTCTGAGAACAGCAGTTGTCCCCGTTAAAAAGCTTAGGCTAATGAAGGTTAACCAATCCTTGATTTACTTAAAACGACCAAGACTTAATTGCCACCTCTGAAGAATGAGTTTCTATAGTCATAATCTCCCAGGAGATGTAAGGTATGAGTTCTCTTGAGGATAGGCCATTAGACAAGCTTGCAGACACAATTCTGAATGTTCTGTGGCAAGATCTCCTTGAGGTCTGGAGCGTTATAAGAAAGAAGATGGACAATGAAGGAGAAGAAGCAGTCCGGATTGCTTTTGAAGGCGCCACCAAACGATTCCTAGAAGGACCTTTCGAGGATCATCTGGAAGTCCGTTGGGGAATGGACTTGTGTGTTCACTGCAATGACAATAACATCGAGAAGAATGGTATCGCTTACGTCAAAGCAAGCGGTGACGGTCTGGAGTTCAATCAGTGCCTGAATTGCCGCGTGGGGATTCTTTATGATTTAGTTGCTGCAAAAGCCATGATGGACACCTACAATATTGCATTAGGCAAGCCCGGTCAGTACAATGGAATGTCCTTCTTTTGGAATGCAATTGTACCTGATGCTTTAAGAAAATACCAGCCAACATACGAAATCGTCCATAATGGACAATGGATTGGCACAGTTTCATTTGATATGTCACTTACACCGAAGTTCCTTTCTTTCAGTGCCATGACAGAGTCTGTTGCACGAGATTCAGATGAGCCATGGACAACAGAAATCCCTAATGACTTGCGAGCAGCCATTGATGCTTTCCTTGAAGTAGCTCGTCATCAAGTTGAGGTTGCTCTTATACTCTGATCTGGACATTAGGTGCTGATATTGCCTGAGAAGCTTGTTCGTGATAGAATCCCTGATATAATCAGGAAAATTGGCGGAGACCCACAAGTGCGTGTTGTGTCTGGAAGTGAACTTGACAAATTCATAAGGCTCAAGGTGGTCGAGGAAGCCCAGGAGCTATTGAATTCAGGGGACGATGAGGAGATCGCAGATATTCTTGAAACAATTGAGGCCCTTCTAGTTCATCGATCTATTGACCGTGAAACAATAGAAAAAGCTCGCCTAAAGAAGCGTGAGGAGCGGGGCGGGTTCGAGAAGGGATATGTTCTAGACATGCAAGAATAGACATGCCCCTTTTCATACTCGGAAGTTTCGGATAAAGGTTATATTGCGAAGACATCGCAACCTGTTCTAGAATACCACCCTGTTTAGTGGTGGTCCCATATAGTGATTATGGAGCGGAATGATTATGGTGACTGATGAAGTCAAGCTGGTTCCAGAGGAACCCATCACTCATGAGGATGCTGGTGGCTATGCCAGGTTTCAAGTAGAGAAGTATCCGGAGAGGAAACTTCCCTATAAGACTCAATCAATATGTCCTGAGTGTTTCTTGACAAATGATGATGTAAATGTAATAGATGCCATGCTCTATGAAGAGGATGGAAAGGTCATGTACAAGAAGACCTGTGAGAAGCATGGAGAGTTTGTTGATATCTATTGGGGCGACGCCAAGATGTTCAAAGAGGCATCAAAATGGTGGTACAAATCCGTAGGTCTAGATAATCCCAGAACTGAAACCGTGAAAGGATGTCCTGAAGACTGTGGCCAATGCCCTGAACACAAGTCGCACACCGCCCTAGCGTTGCTGGATGTCACGAACAGATGTAATCTCAGATGTCCAATCTGCTTTGCTGTGGCTGCTGAAGGCGGAACGGTCTATGAGCCTACACCTCAGGAAGTCTTCGATATGATGAAGAATCTCAGGAGCAACGAGCCAGTGCCTGCTCCTGCACTTCAGTTCGCAGGTGGTGAGCCCACAGTCAGCAAGCATCTGCCTCAGTATGTCAGATGGGCCAAGGAGCTGGGCTTTAGACATGTC
>JAHQWZ010000058.1 GCA_029856425.1 Candidatus Thorarchaeota archaeon | reverse complement strand
CAAGAGAGGCTTTGAAACCTATGGATTTGATGTATCCCAGAGGGCCTTATCTCTTGCTCAAGAATGGCTCCAAGAAGAAGGACTTCACTCAACAATCATTGAACATCGAATGGAGGAGAGATTCCCCTATGAGGACGCATTTTTCGATGCTGTGGTATCAACACAAGTGATTCATCATAATCGAATGACTAAGATTCTTTTCACTGTGAGCGAGATAGAACGCGTCCTTAGACCTGGTGGCATACTCTTTGTTTCCTTTCCAAGACTCTCTGGAGTGCCTAGTGAGGGTGATAAGGACTGGGAGCTAGAACAAATAGAGCCCGGAACATACATCCCTCGAAGTGGTCCTGAGGCTGGAATCGCTCATCATTACTTCACTGAAGATGAAACCTACAAGGTCTTTGCCAATTTTGACATTCAAAGCATCCACATGGATGAAACAAACCATAGATGCGTTCTTGGTATCAAAAGGTAGCCAGCTCACTTCTCAAGCCCAAAAGTCGGAAATATGAGTTCCTTCACCTTTTCGATAGTTTCATCGACCGCTCTCTTGACTTTTGATTCATGCTCCGCGTACATCCTCTGTGGACGGTCAGTCCAGCCACCTCGTTTTACTTCAAAACCATATTTGTGACACATTTCTATCCATTTTGCAGGTATTAATGGTGGTAATGCAATGTCCGCAAGATCTGCAAGTAGAACAGTCCATACTCTAGCGGCCGTCACCGGATGATATCCTCCCCCACCTACTATGACCAGTTTCTTGTTTCCTAAATGGGCCAATTGGCGTACGGTCTTCGATAGACGATGATATGTGTCAAGATTGAGAAGGAGGTCAGCGAGAGGGTCATCCATGTGTGCATCCGCACCGGCATTCCAAAAGACCAGGTCAGGTTTGTATGCTAGCCATATAGGCACAATAATCTCTTCAAAGGCCTTCCAATACTCAAAGTCGTCAGTAAGGGGAGGTAGAGGAATATTCACGGAGTAGCCTTTTCCTTCACCAATCCCAGCCTCCTCTGGTTGCCCAGTGCCCGGAAAGAAGCCCATGCTCAATTCATGCGTTGAGATAGTTAATACCGAGGGGTCATGATAGAACGCCTCTTGAGTGGCATCTCCATGATGGACGTCTGTGTCTAAGTACAGCACTTTCTTGTTGGGATACTTCTCCTTGAACTTCTTGATTGCGACCACTGTGTCGTTGAGGTAGCAGAAACCACCCGCATTAGAGCTGTAGGCGTGATGAAAACCACCAATGATAGACATAGCATCCTCGAACTTGCCATCTGCAACACCCATTACTGCATCAATGGTCGCACCTACTGGATAGCTTGCATACTTATCCACCTGATGGAACACTGGACACTCATCAGTATCCAAACCAAAACGTGAGGAGAATGCAGATCCCATGTTTCCAAACAGCTCTAAGGTTTCAATGTATGAGGGATCATGATAGAGTCCTAGCTCCTCGCGTGTGGCTAGTCGCATTTGATGCAAGGATATTCTATCACTCTGCAGCAGTCCTGACATGACCGGAAGTCCCCAGGTTATATCAAGACGTGGTCTATTCCAGAACGGATTCGGTTGCATCCTCATGGTGTCCAGCTCATCTATTCCGTCCATCTTGAGCAGTTCTTCAGGGCTGAACACAGCTGTTAAGTGGGACAAACCTTCTCCTCCATCAGTTGAGCAGATTGACTGGACTGGGTTTTGAATTGATATTACTTATGGTGTGTCATTATTTGGTTTCAATCATTCTGAGCATGTCTTCCTTCCATGACCAACTAATGGCCTTTCCGAGCCGCTTCACGGCGACAGGCACCACTTCGAAACGCTCATTATCTCATATTCAATGACGTCGTAACCATGTCCAAGTTCGAGCTTCTCAAACAAACCTTCCTAGGAAACCTTGGAGAGAGTATTCCTGTTTCCATATGGAAACATCATCCGGAGAAAGACCGCACACCTGAGGGACTTGCAGCAGAAGAGATTGCATTCCACAAACGGTTCGACCATGACCTCATGAAGGTATCATTTCATGGACGGTATCCAGTGGTGGACTGGGGCTGTGAAGTTGTTTACGATGGTGCAATCTCCGGATCTACAACTTGTGATAAGTGTGTGATCCAGGAGGCAAGTGATTGGGAGGTCTTAGAACCGCTTGATGTCAACAGTGGTGAGTTCGGACTGCAGGTTCGAGCCATTGAACTGATACAGAAATATGCACATGACAAGGTTCCCACAATGGCAACTGTATTTGACCCCTCAATGGTTGCAGACAAGCTGAGCGAGAAACCAGTGACTGATTATATGGATGAAAGCCCTGAGGTTCTTGAAAGCGTCTTAGATATGATAACAAGCGTGATGGTTGACTTTGCAAGAGCGACCCTTGAGGCAGGAGCTGATGGGATATTCATAGCCACACAGCATTCCACACACGCATCAGTGACAGACGACCAATACAAGAGGTTTGTTTATCCGTTCGATTCCAAACTGATATCTAAGCTTCGAGCAAAGACTAAGTTCATGGTGATGCACCTTCATGCCAAAGAAGAGGATGAGAAGATCCGATTTGATAAGATTGCGAATACTCCCGGCCTAGATGCACTCAATTGGGAGGATCAGAGCGCCGACCTCACACTCTCTGAAGGAAAGAAACTGTCGCGAAAGACTGTAATGGGAGGTATTGACCATAATGGCATCTTTAGAACAGGCACCCCTGACGAGGCTGAAGAACAGGTCTTGCAGGCTGTTCGAGAGGCTGGGCTCAAACAATTAGTGATTGCCCCAGGATGTGTAATCACAGTTGACACACCAATGGAGAACATTCAAGCCGTGGTGGACTCTATTAAATCAATCACTCCTTGGGCAAGGGAGTGGGAGGCATATTCTTGACAAAGAACCGTGAAGTTGCACTTGCGCTTAATGAGATATCCCTACTGCTTCAGATTGAGGGGACGGACAAGTTCAAACACCTTTCCTATGCCAGAGCAGCCCGGTCTGTAACCGGACTTGGAGAAGACATCGAGGTCATACGTGCGCGTGGAGAACTAGAAAAGATTCCAGGTGTAGGGACGGGAATCTCAAAGAAGATTGAGAGCTTTCTTGATACTGGTTCAATAAAGCTGCTCGACGAGCTTAGAGAGCAAGTCCCTGTGAAGGTCTGGGAGCTTGATGCTATCCCGGATGTAGGTCCGAAGACAATCAAAATGCTATATCAGGAATTGGGCATCATTGACCTTGACTCCCTAGAAAAGGCCTTGAATGAGGGGAAACTCGATGATCTCAAGGGCATGGGGGAGAAGACACTGGAGAAGATGCGAGAAGGCATAGCAATTGCACGACTAGGATCATCAAGAACCTTGATGTCTGACGCTTTGACTGCTGCTGAGCCTGTTGTGACCGAATTACGAAGACTTGCAGATGTAAGACAGGTTGAAATAGCTGGGTCCCTACGAAGACGAAGAGAAACTATCGGTGACATTGACATCCTTGTGGATGCCGTTGAGGAATCCAAGGTGATGGATTACTTTGTTAGCGCAAGCTATGTCGAAGAGGTTCTTGCCCATGGTTCTACGAAGTCTGCAATTCGGACAAAGGACGGTCTGCAGATTGACCTTCGGATAGTCCCCGCTGAGAGCTATGGAGCTGGGCTACAGTATTTCACTGGAAGTGTGGACCACAATGTCAAGCTCAGAAGCATTGGAGTGAAGAAAGGGCTGCGTCTGAACGAGTATGGTCTATTTAGGGGGGAGGAAAAGATAGCAGGTTCTGATGAAGAGGGCATATACAAAGCCCTTGGTCTTGCGTACATCCCTCCTGAACTCAGAGAGGATAGGGGTGAGATAGAGGCTGCCCAGGAGGGCAAGCTACCCAATCTGATTACAATCAACGATATCCGCGGAGACCTACACATTCATACCGATCAATCAGATGGGAAGAACACAATTGATGAGATGCTTACCGCAGCAGCAAAGAAGAAGTATGAATACTACTGTTTGTCTGACCATACACAAAGCCTGACTATTGCAAATGGTATGGATGAATCACGTCTTCTCAAGCGAATTGACGAGATTGATGACCTGAATGTTTCTGGAAATTGGAGGATGAAGATTCTAAAGGGCGCCGAGGTTGATATCCTGGCGGATGGCAGTCTTGACATTGAGGACAGTGTCCTCAGCCAGCTTGATGTTGTCACCGTTTCAGTTCACAGTCGAATGAAAGATGATAAGAAGAAGATGACGGAACGAGTCTGTCACGCCCTTGAGAATAAGCATGTCCATGTACTGGGACATCCCACTGGCAGGCTCCTTCTGAAGCGACCTGAGTTTGAGATAAACCTAGAGGATGTTTTTGAAACAGCAAAGAAGCACAATGTGGTGATGGAGCTTAACGCACATCCACAGCGCTTAGACCTCAATGCAGGCAACTTGCGTGCTGCAACAAGGATTGGTCTCAAAATTGCCATCAATACGGATGCACATTATACATCCGAACTTGACTTCATGCAATTCGGAGTGTTCCAAGCTCGTAGAGGATGGGTCACAAAGAACGATGTGGTGAATAGCTACAGCCTTTCTAATTTAATGAAAGCAATCAAGAAGTGAACTCATTGTTTCCTACTAAGAGTATCTGGCATCATATCCCTGTTTTTATCCTATGTCTTTCTGAATTGTGTCTTGAAGAACAGAGGGAGGCATGCTATCTAACGTTCCGCTGCACTACGAATAGACTCACAAGGTGGAAGACTGGCAGCGGAAGGACTGATTCGCGTAAACCATCAAATGCGAACCATAATGCACCGGCCAAGAATGCTTGGATGACCAGAGCAATCACTACAACACACAAGGCCGTTTCTTTTTCAGTAGTTCCTTTTACGGATTGGAATACTACATATGATATGCACAATTGAAGAGGAATGAATATAGCAGTCCATAGGAGTGCTGCGTCATTGGGGAATGGAAAGAGAGTATAGCTATATGGACCTGCAATCGTGCTCCCAGATTCATGGATGACTGTCCACAGTGCCGCAACCAGAGTGAACCGAATATGTGAATTGTCATAGAAGCTTTGATGCCTAATTCCTAGAGTATGAGGTATGATCAATGACACCAAGATGAGAAGAATGAAGATTGTTTCTGGCTTGGGTGACTTGATACTATTATGCGTCACAGTTTCGTCCAACGAAGACTACCAGTTCGTACGACTGCTAATCACTGAATTATCTTTCGTCTGAACAGTCATAATGTAGGACACGAACCCCCCTTGCCAATTGATGCACCGCTGAAATCTAGAGGCTGTTGACAGCCACAATAAGCTCGCTTTCTACGAGGACAAGACAGCAAAATGAGTTGACCCCATGTCTCCAACCAAGAGCATCTGGCACCATATCTTTGTCTTCATACCATATCTCTCTGAATCGTGCCTTGAACTCTTCTGACATGCTATTGCCTCGCTTTACACCATACTTGTTGGTCAGGTGATTCTCGGTCAGCATGAAGAAGTACTGCATTAGCTGCTCAAGCTGGTTATCATCACCCATAGTGCAGCTCCAGAATCATCAAAATCCTTATGTACATTTTCATATCTATAGATACAATCTTGTATCACTCTGTGAGATGAGCCGATTGAGTTCAAGAAGAACCCTCCTTCAACGAGCCAAGGCAATCTTCGAGCTTTTAGAAGAGCACAAAGATCCTATTCCAAAGTCCAAGCTAAAAGACATAGGCCTCAATCCAAACACAGCTGAGAAGTGGCTGGACCTGATTATGTATATCCAACAGCAACCTTTGATTCGCCTGGTCAAGACAGACAGCAACACCATCATTGTGAAAGTGGAAGGAAGATATCACGCGATGAGCCGCAGAGCATTTCAAGACAGTGAGCTGACCTACGAACAGCGGCTCAGGTCCATTGAGTCCTACCTCCGTGCTCTAGTCGCACGGGAATTGACTCTGGATGACGCTCCCCCTCATACTCTGCCCTCTGAATAGTGGTCAGATTAATTGATTTCGTAGTAACAATTTGTGACTCTATTCTGTGACCCTTTGATGTGGGTCCGCTATATATACCAATTCTGAGTGGTAATTCTTGTGAAATATCATGGCTCTAGCTAAGAACTACCGAAAGAACAAGGTGCGAAGAAAGTGGACTCAGGCTGATATGGACCATGAACTGGTCAAGCTCTATGCTCTAACTTACTTGAGGAGATAGTTGCTTTGGCTCATCGTGATTCGGAAAACTTGGTTTCAACTTCTCCTTCGCCCAATAGCAGTCATCGACGAAATGACTCTCCTCTCTCCCTTAAAGAAGTACTCGCGTTGGAAGCAACGTGAGTGCTCCTCTCTTCTTTTGAATAACACTACATGGGGCATTTCAGAAAGATGTGGTGCCGAGGACGAGATTCGAACTCGCGATTCGGGCGCTGATTGGCAAGCAATCAACGAACCCCTACAGGAGTGGATATCCCATGGGCGTCAAAGCCTTAGATCTTGAGTCCACCGTCTTTGGCCTCTTGACTACCTCGGCTCGAATTACAGGACCTCGAATCAGTATATAGTCATTTTGGCATTCATCATTTCGGTAGGCTTATCGGTTGGATTTGGCATTCGCCTACATATGGAGAGGATGTAGTGCCCCGTTTTGACTATGATGATATCTCGATGTTCTACAAGGTTGCTGGTGAAGGTAGTCCTGTTCTGTTGATTCATGGTCTTGGTGGAGACCATCGTGGATGGGAGTTTCAGGAGAAGGACTTGGCAGCGCGATTTCACATCATCATGCCTGATTTAAGAGGGCATGGGCAAACTACAGTAGATGAGCTTGGGATGATGATTCCGCCGGACTTGATTGCCGATGATCTGTACGCGCTACTAAAACATCTTGGACATGAAAAGGTGCATGTTGTTGGCATTTCATTGGGTGGTATGATTGCTCAAAAGTTTGTACTCAAGTATCCGGAGCGAGTGGATAAGCTAGTTTTAGTGGACACTACTCCAAAGATAACAGAGGATTTGATTGATGTCGTCTACAGCTGGAGAGAAGCACAGGTTGAGGGTGGCAACGAGGCTTACTTCTGGACTTCCCTGCGTAGTGGATATAGTGATGAGTGGATTGAGAGCAATCCCGATATGGTTCAATATCTAAAGGAGAAATCAGCAGACACGAATGATGAAGGAGTCCTAGCAGCTGGGCTTGGGTTCTCAACGATAGATTTCACGAATCAGCTGTCCGAAATCAAGGCAGAAACCCTTGTTATCCACGGGGATGAGGATAGAATCATGAATTTGGAGCTGGGGAAGGCTCTCAACAAGGGGATTAGGGATTCGAAACTCAAGATACTGAGAGGATGTGGGCACTCACCAGATGTACAGATGACTGAGGAGTTCAATAGAATTCTTATTGAGTTCCTGAGTGCATAATAGAATGTGACTTGGTCATGTCTTCTCAGGTGGTATCTCTTCTAGAAGAGGCTTTATCTGGTCATAAAAATCTGCGAGGATTTTGCTCTTTGTTTCTTCTGTTTCAAGGATGAAGAGCCGAATCTGCTGTCCGACCTTGATCTCCTTCACAAGACCCATATCCACCAAAGGTTGCATAACACGATGAATGGTCGAGTGTGCCAAACCTGTTTCCTTAGCAATCCTACTTAGATTGAAGAATTCCTTGGGACGTTCTAGGAAGTGCTGAACTACTCGCGTCTGGGCTCGTGATGCAAATACTTTCTCGAGCAATTTCCTCAACTCTTGGTTCTCCTTACAGACATCCTTTGTTCGGCTAATGTACTATCCTGCTACCAATCCTTGCCCCCTTCATGACTTGGCGAAGGTTTTCGGGGTCGTTTCCATTGAAGATGACGGTTGGAATCTTTGACCTTCCTACTACGCGTATCGCAACAGGGTCAAAGAGCTTGTACTCGCCAGCTCGTGTGCCGGAACCCGAGAGTATCTCACTCAGTTGATCCACAGTCACCACATCCAGCTTTTTTGCCCCTGATATCTTGGGATTCTGCTCGTAGACCCCGTCTACGTTAGTTGCATTGAGAAGTATATTGGCCCGTACGGTTTCAGCAGCAAGGGCTGCAACAGCATTGGTGGATTGGCCTGGGTTCAAACCGCCCATGAGAACGACCTTTCCGAACTGGATGGCGGTCTCAAGCTCATCTAACGTTTCCACGATTCTTGGATATGCAATATCTCCAAGGGCTGCACAGAGTAGCTCGGCATTGTTACGCGCAACTTTGATTCCCAACCAGTCACACTGAGCCTCGCTTGCTCCAAGCTCTCTGGCGGCAGAAATGAACACTCGTGCTGGTCTTCCGCCACCAACTACGATAACCATGCTGTGCCCGTCCTTGATGATAGAAGCCACTACTTTAGCATAGTTTCTCACCATGTCAGTGAGTATCTGGCCTTTGTCATCATACAGGAGAGACCCTCCTAGTTTCAGAACAGCTCGCATATTGTATCCCCGAGTGCAATCTCCGAACAACTACATCTTCCTGGAGGCATTAAAGAAGCTTTCTTGAATGGACAGGATTGCCGATATTTCGAAAGGGCGATTGAGCTTACTAGATTGTCTGAAACACACTTTTTTCTATTGTGGGTTTATCGCTATGCCCTCAATCTCATGTATTAGCGTCAGGATTGAAGATGGAAGAGCTGATATTGAACCGCATCACTATTTCTTTAATTGTTCCAACAAGCAAACTGCGTGTCGTGAATATGGAGGGAACGAGAATATGGATTCTATAGATATTACGAATGAATCTTATGTTATTCTGCAAGTTCTCTCGCCTTTCTTGGCGCCGCTCTTGCTAGTCAATCTGCTTCTTCTCTTCATTCTCATAATTGGGTTTCTTGGTGCGACATGGGGATCAGAAGATGACAGAGAAAAGACTCTTAGGATCAGGCATTTCGTATTGGTCCTCTACATTCTGGTTCTAGTCAGTTCTGGAATAATCTATGCACTCGGTATCTTCGTTGGGAGATTGACCTTTAGCTACATCTGTCCGGACATAGTGACAAACCCAACGATGTTCATGACATTTCTAAGCCCCCCGATTGTATTCATGTATCTAGATTCCCGTTCGTTGAAACCATCAGAGATATACTCCTCATTTACGAGTCCTGCACTTGCTCTGCTTGTTTGGCTGATTGTTCTCTTCTTTGTTTCAGGGATATGCACGGTCATTCTTTTTTAGATTCCATAGCAGACAGCAATAGTACCAATCTATCTTGCTAGGAAGTCCA
>JAHQWZ010000057.1 GCA_029856425.1 Candidatus Thorarchaeota archaeon | reverse complement strand
CATCGCAAGGGCTTTCCAAAGTGCCTCCTTAGCCTGAGGAGGACCCATTGTTAGGACTGTCACCTCGCCTCCATATTGTTCCTTCAGCTGTATGGCGGCTTCGACTGCGTACTCATCAAACGGGTTGAGTATGCTGGGCACGCCATCTCGAATCAGAGTGCCAGTTTCCTCGTTGACTTTTACTTCAGCAACTTCAGGTACCTGTTTAACAGGCACGATAATCTTCATGGTTATTCACTTCCACCTCGCGGTCAATTCCGTCTGCGGTCGTGCCGAAAATTAATCCCAGTTATAAGCGATACGCACTGAGCTTTGATTTTACTCTAGGAAGATGGTCACCTGTTCCTTATCCTTAGAGATCTTGATATCGAACCTAAGAGTAGCGGACTGCATAACATACTTTGTCCTGAGAGAGTCCATGGAGGTCCAGTGGATATCAGAGTTCTCATCACCCATAGGGAGAATCTGATTGAGGATGCAGCTTAGGTTCATGTTGATAATGTCATTATGTTTTAGCCCAAGACTGCAGTTCCTCTTTCTTATTATTTATTAATGAAACATTTAGCTAATCACAGGAGCAGTGTTCTGATTTGGACCTTAATCCTAGAATCTGAACTATGAGTGCTTTGATGTCAGAGAACGAATGCAAGGGGAACACTTACTTACACCCTTCAGGGTAGCAACAACTTAACCAAAAAACATGAATCATGGGAGCTCAGGCCACTGTTCATTCCTTTCTTTTTCATCCACGAACAGTTCTCCAACCTACGCAATCCTTTTATGAGACGGACTTTGGATAACGACTCAGAACCATTAAACACCAATCGAGGTCTTTATCGATGGGCAAGGAAAAGATACTTGGTGCACTGATATTCATCTTCGCGTTTCTAGTGCTCTTATACTACACGTGGGCGCTTGTATTGGTCCAGAACGCTATCACCGGACCGGGCATCACCGCCTGGATCGAGTCAATATTCCCATCCGGATTCTGGCATGACTTCTTCCTTCCAGATCCGATGTTCTTGATCATCCTGCCAATCTGGGCTGCTGCTGTGTTGATCATGGTGATTGCGATGTGGATTGGCTGGACTATGCTGACCACTCCTGCACCAGAGCCACTCGAGGACTTTGACTTCGACGAAGAAGAAGTCGCAGAGTCAAAGCCAGAAGAGTAGAGTGCAATATTGATTATAACAGGTCATAGAAAGGGTCCATAGACCCTTTCGAACTCATTTTAGACTGATTTATTCCGGATATCATGAATAATGGTCAGTGATCCACTTGGATGGTAGGATCAGCTTGAAGTGACTCACTTCTAGTGAGTTCGGAATTTTATGGAGATGTTTAATCCCTCTGAATCTTTCTCTCTTGTCATATGATTCAATTTGATTCCAACAACTCAAGTGGTATCTCTTCATCCATGGTCGTGAAGGCCTTGTGAATGAAGAGCATACACACCGAGAGCATAATCAGGATGACAATGAAATTGGCGAGTATTCCCGGTCCTGTGGTACTGTTAAATGCAATAATTCCATATCTACGCCCAAATTCTGCCAGTCCCGTTAGTTCGCTGACTACCTCGATTATCATGCCCATTGATGCGAGCGCGATGAGTGAACCCCCCAAATAGACTGCTCTTCTCACGTAGGTGTGATGCCACCAAGACTGCCCCCTCTTGTATGCGACTCGTTCAGCCTCATACCATGTAATCCCTGCAATAAATGTCAGAACAAGACTGACCGCGTAGAACCAGACATGGTATAAGAGATCTGAGCCAAATCCTACATTCGCCCAATTCGGATTGTTGTAGTACCAGATGGAGTAATAGAGTATTTGAATGAGAAGGATATGGTAGCTTGCTCTACCCACTCTCTGTATAATATTCTGCAGCCGACTTTGAGGCAGAGGTGTTGAGGGAAGGTATCTCATCGCAAGAAGGAATAGAAAAGCGGAATATGGGATGACCAGAAATGTGTAATCACCCCAGATGAGATTGTGCCTGTAAATCCCATCGATGACGAAGGCACGGAAACCAAGAATCTGGTAGGCTATCATATAGATAACGCTCAATGGCAATGCCACCCACATGAGTCGGTTTCGCTTTGCCTTGAGATTAGGACTGTCAGTGAACCATAGTCCCAAGCCGACAGCAGGCAGAAGGAATAACACATTGGTCCTTATGATGGTGGTCAAGAACGCTGCTTCAGGGCTTGTGAATTGCCAAACGCCACCTACTAGCTGTAAGGGGACATTGTAGAACAGAAGCAGCTGCAGAAGAATCTCGCTCATGAAACAGAGGAATACAGTGAGCTTTGGATACGAGATATAGCCCCTGTAGACTAAGGGAAGAACGAGGATTGAGCTAAAAAGCACAGGAATAAACCAGTTGCCCGGACCCCAGAATGGAAGCCATCCTATCAGAGTATATTCATTCCAAGTGAATGCATTGAAATACAATCCTAGGATAAAAGAACCGAAATATAGTAAGAGAAAAGGAAAAACATACCGCTCGATTTTATTCTTGAAATATGCGCGCGAGTATAGCTCACGCAGTGTGGTTACACCCTTATCTTTGAAGGAGAGTCCAATGTTAAAACCCATGATAATCATGAAGAGGGGGATGGCAGTTCGCTCCCAGAAGACTCCACCAATAAGGCTCTTCAAATCCCAAGTGAGACTGTGGTCTAACACAACCAGAGCAATGGCAAATGCTTTCAGAGCATCGACTTGCCAGTACTTGACTCGTTTCTGAGCCTCACCAACCTCTAAAGAACTGTCTTCTGTGGCCTGCGACATGTGAAAGAGGGCGAATTTGGTCAGTGAAATACCATTCGGATTAAGCAAAAACTAGAAAACAACTTGACAGACTGACGGGGGGAGGCAGATTGATATTCTCCTTATATTGTGTGTCACTGGAAGGAGACAACTGATGCAGTCTTCTGATATCACATTACTCACAAGTATCCGTCTTCTTCTATTCATTTTGCTGCTCATTTTAATCTACGTGACTACAAAGCAGAGCAGTAGAGCAATTGAAAAAGCGTGGCGACTACCAATCATCTATCCCAATGATGGTGTGGAGTCCGCAAGGAAAACTGCAGAACGCCAGTCACTGCTACAGACATTATCGCTGAAATGGGCTCTATTCACAATAATTGACTATTCTCTAGCTGCCCTCATAGTGTATGAGCTCGTACTAGGATTCTCAGCTGCGGGATATGGCATGGCGTATTATTTTGAGGTGCATTTTCCTTCAGCCGTTTTAATATCAATTTTGCTTGGAACATCATTAGCAATAGTTGTGAGCAAGCTCAGAAATCCATTTCAATCTGGAAAAATACAGCCGCTGAAGCACTTGGAGAAGAATCTGGAATCACTAGTGAACGCAGTGCATGCGGAAGATGAGCAGGTTCCTGAAGATATTGAGGATGCCTTGCTTCGGATTGTAAGAAAGGAGATCGAGAGATTCATGGAATTCCGAAAGATGGGTGATGGAGAGTGTGGCCGACTACTAGAATACCTTGCAGGGATTGAAGGCACAGTAGGCCGGGCTGCATCTGCAATACTATGGCCACAATAGGCGCGTTCTCAATCAAAGCTTGGCGATTGCTTCCTTGATAAGCTCTACACCCCGTTCTGCAAGTCTGTCCGCACCTTCCTGGGTCGCCGCCTCGGAGAAACAGCGGTATATTGGTTCAGTACCGGAAGGGCGTATTAGAATCCAGCCATCATTGAATAGAAGCTTCAATCCATCGAGGGTAATTCTGTCCTGGTCATCAGTCAATCTTAGTAGACTGTCAAGAAGTGCTAGCTTCTTCTCAGCTGGAACGGACACCTTGACCTTGGTACTATAATACAACGGCAGCTCGGCCACTAATTCCGTAAGCCTCTTTCCTTCAACTGCCATAATCTCAATCATCTGTGCCGCAGTCATAGCGCCGTCTCTGACCGGCTGGTGAGGGGGATAGAACACGCCTCCATTCTCTTCGCCACCAAGCTCAGCTCCAGTTTCCTCCAACCGATGAGACACATCCACACTTCCCACAGCTGTCCAGTCTATCTTTGCACCAGCTTCTCTAGCAATGTCCTCTATCAGTCGGCCACTACTAATGGGAGTCACGAGGGTAGATCCCATTTTTCTAGCAAGCACACGCGATGCTATGAGTGCAAAGGACTGATCCCCCCAAAGGATGTGACCATTCTCATCAACGAAGGTTGCTCTGTCTGCATCACCATCATGCGCTATACCTATGTCAGCCCTAACCGACTTGACGGTATTCGCCAACTCGGTCAAATTCTCGGGAATAGGCTCAGGATTGCGTCCAGGAAATTCTCCATCCAGCTGCCCATTAAGTGAGAAGACTTTGCAGCCCAGTTCTCTTAGAAGCAACGGGGTCACAAGAGAGCCCACACTGTTAGCGCCATCAATCACTACTCTGAGATTCCGCCTTTGAATCGCTTCTTCGTCCACATGGGACTTTATAGCATCAATGAATTCGCTGATGGCCATATCGTATTGGGATACAGCCCCTATTTCCTTCCAGCTCGCTGCTCTGAATCTTTTTTCGAAGTAGATCTCCTCAATCATGGACTCTACCTCTCGTGAAACCTCAATCCCATTGCTGCCCATCACCTTGATTCCATTGAACTCGGGAGGATTGTGGGATGCAGTCATCATTACTCCTGCAACGCATTTCAATCGCGGGACCATGAACTGAAGCGTTGGTGTTGGAGCAGGACCAATATCTACAACTGAACAACCTGTTGATAGAAGACCAGAAGTCACTGCATCGGAGAACATCACTCCTCCATGTCTGGAGTCTCTGGATAAAGCAACCTTTCCAGGTCCAAGAATTGTTCCCACCGCTCTCGCCAAATCGAGTGCGATATCCACTGTTAATCCTTCATTGATTACGCCACGAACTCCATTGGTTCCAAACAGACGACCCATCCTCTTCACTGCATTCTGGAGTTCTCAGGTATTGACTTAAGAGTGTTGATAGACCGTTCATTCAGGGTCAATGAGATGCCTATCTTCGGACGAAAGAAAGACAAGGAGTACCAAGAGGCTGCTCGGCTGCTCGCGGAGAACAGGCCCGAAGAAGCCGCCGAGAAGCTTAGAAGTCTCCTTGAGAACCATCCTAAAGACATCAACGTAATAGTGTCTCTAGCAGTTGCCCTCATTCAGAGACAGGAAGAGCCTGATAAAGACTCACCAGCAACGCAGGAGGCCTTCTCCCTGTTTGATCGGGCTGCGGAGCTTAAGCCTAGAGATGTAGTGCCGGTGTTCAACAAGGCAGTATGTCTGAGAGACTTGGGCCTGTTGGAAGAGGCTTTGGTACAGTTTGACAAGGTACTGGAGATAGAGGATAGGTTTACTCTGGCCATTCTTCATAAAGCTGAAATCAATTACGAACTAGAACGGTGGAAGGAAGCAGTCGAACTAGCAAGGCTAGCACTCATCAGAGACCCCGGCATTGAGGGAGCACTCAGCTGGGTGCCGAAAGCCATGGAGGAAGCCGGTATGCTCGATGACGATGGCAAAGTTATCAATGCTCCGTGGGATGATGCAGCTCCAGATGGATAGGCTTATATTGACTCCCCAGGGAGCAGACACCGTTCTCAGTGGTCATTCTCCACTCCGTATACCATCTCCGGTGATAATATGTCACAGAAAGGCGAACCAATGTACCGCGGTCACAAGCTCACTGACCTGGTTCAGATGAACATGGACACTCTCATTGAGCTGCTCCCCTCACGCCGCAGAAGGACTCTCAAGAGAGGCCTTCCGCCTAGACAGAAGAAGCTCCTGGTGAAGCTCAGGGCAGCCAGAAAGCAGGCCAAGAAGGGGAAGGACGTCATCGTCAAGACCCACTGCCGCGACATGGTCATTCTTCCTGAGATGGTCGATTTGACAATTGGTGTGCACAACGGCAAGGACTTTGTTCGCGTCAAGATCATCCCGCAGATGATTGGGCACGTCCTCGGGGAATTCTCAAGTCCTATGAAACAAGTTAGACATGGCAATCCTGGAATAGGCGCAACTAAGAGCAGCGCTTATGTGCCTCTAAAATAGAACCAGTCAATTCTCAGCTACATTCTCATCATCAAGAGACCATAGAATCATTCTATGTTGAGTGTATGAAGCCACACAACAGGGTTAATACGCTCCCAACGAGATGTTTTGGACCAGGGGAGGAAATGCATTGACAGCGTGGTCAAGATTAGTAACAGCCGGCCTATTGATTTCACTAACGGTGGGTTTGGTTGGAGTCCTCTCTCTTCCATATACAATGATAAGTCCAGTTTGGCTGATTGATATTGAGCATGAACATACTTGGGATGTGATGTTAACAGAGCAAGACCCTATTCATGACATATATCTTTTCACAGATGTTCGACTCTCAATTGAGTACTTGCGGACCAACAACTCGCCAATTACAATCGAGCTACATTCGGGTAGAGAAGGAGGCACCATTGTATCAATTAGAAATGTAACCGAGATCAATGGAGTCCCAATAGTTTTCCTCCAAAGTGGAGAACCCGATATCATCAGATGCTCCTTAAAGCGAGAGGTAAACGACACTTCAGTGGAAGTCCGATCTGTCGTCGTTGGACATTATGTAAGTACTGACATTTTTTATTCATGGATTCACCCATTTTCTCTTTTGGGATTGGGCCTCACATATTTCTCTTTGAAAAAACTGTCAGCAAGAACGAATATCAGAAGCATGGTGTTGGTTGCCCTCTTTGCAATCTTTGTATCTGCTCTTATGACACCAATGTACCTCTACTACTACAACGGTGACTATCATACTATTACTAAGGAGAAATCAGAAGTTCTTGAATCACAGCAATTCGAATTGAACGGCTCATTCCCTGTAAAATCAATAGAGGTGCCAATTGAGGTTGTCACTGATACGCAATGGCTCCGAATCGGAATCTTTACTCAAAATGCCTCGGTATTGTCTCGGTTTGTAGCTTTGAATGGCTCGGATGTGCTGATTCTCAACAATCTTGCAGTGGCGGCTCCAGATTACTTCGGACTTGATATCAGCGAAACTAATTCAGCAGAACTGACATTGGTTCTTCAGACTCTCGACTCCGAAGCTGAGATTGCGGTCACATTTTTGACTATGGTGAAACTAATAGAGCCTCAGGAAGATTCAGGCTTTCCATCTTCTCTGTTTTATCTAGGAGCCACGTTTCTAGCGATTGGGATTATTTGTACTTTAGTCCCAGACAAAGTTCTAACAAAGAATAGCGTTAATTTGCCTCTGAATTAGCATTGGGGAGAATCATTCACTTTGATATCCGATGAAACAGGTCAGACATGGCAACCCGGGAATCGGCGCTACAAAAAGCAGCGCGTACGTGCCTCTGAAGTAGATTTCAAAGCATTTTATCGGACACACTATCACCCTTCATTTCATCAACCAACCATAAGATTGGCAACGCGATGAGAGCAGTAGATGATGGAATTGGAGGGTAAACTGCAGTTGCGGTAATTGGAGTGATCCATATTATATCTGTAGGTCGAACAAAGAGATAGAGCGGAACGATGATTTGTAAGAGAAAGATAGTAAGTACAGAAATCATTGCAGATAGTCTATGAGGCGTATTTCCAGCAGAATAGAGGATACTAAAAGCCAGAAAGCCACCACATAGAATCCAGAAAAAGGCGAGAAACCCAACATCGACATGACCTATAAATCGAGAGTCATAGGCAGCAGGAGTCTGATTCCATGAACCGGGGTCATATTCCCCCCACACGAAGAGCCACCTGTGGCCAGAATCTACAGGAGTCATACTAAACCAAGACGCTTCTGCGTATGGAGCGAGGAATGTCAAAAGGACTACGATAACTGCTGCAAGTACATATGCTCCTTGAACCAAAAGCTCCAAGCGGGATGGTGTTTCCATAGTCGCACACCTGTCACACATTTCATTCCTACTCCTACATCATTCTGGTTGCATATCAATATCAGCTTCTTCGCATACAGTTGATCTTTCCAATATGATTCTCTCCAACCCAATGAAACAGGTACGACATGGCAATCCGGGGATAGGTGCAACCAAAAGCAGTGCTTATACACCTCTCAAGCAGATTTGGCCTTTCAATCAATCTTGATGAGTGGCACCATCATTTCGTGAATAGTGTCAAACTCGCTCTATGACGAGCCTGTTCAGAGTTTGCGGCGCAGACCAGTCTGTAGTCCAAAGATTGTCAATGTGTTATATTCATTCTATACTTGTCCATTAACGTGATTAAAAATGACTATAATTCAAATCACGGAAGAAAAATGGGACCAGGCAATCTTGAAGGTTGATAGACACGCATTAAGTGGGTATCTTTTCTTCATTGGTGGAATTCAATGGTTCATGGGCCTGCTTGTTGCAGAATCATGGTATGCTGGATATAGCAGTCGTATTGATTATGTGAGCGATCTTGGTATTGGACCTAATGCTATGTTATACAATGCATCTGTATTTCTATTGGGGGCTTTCATAGTCATGGGGTCGTACTACCTCTACAAGACTGGTGAAGCAAGAACATTGTCGTTTCTACTTACGCTAGCGGGAATAGGCGCCATGGGCGTGGGCATATTCCCTGGATATCTTCAACCAATGCACAGTATTTTCACGCTACTAGCTATCTTATTTGGTTCATTCGCCACAGTCGCATCTTACCAGCACCAGAAGAGACCGATGTCATATATCTCCATAGTCCTAGGAGTAGTAGCACTTGCTTCTTCGATTGTATTCTTGCCCTATCTTGGCCTTCCAACTGGTTCCACTGTGACTTTTCTTGGATTGGCAAAGGGATCAATGGAACGTTGGGCAATCTACCCCATTCTCGCATGGATTATAGGTTATGGTAGTTATCTGGTTGGCTCAACTGATGAAACTAAATGATCTTCTTTTTAGGAGTCCCTATTGGGGCTCCATCTTCTTTCTAGGAGCCTTATTGTGGAGGTGTTTGGGGATGAATTTGCTGTACATATCAGAGGTGAGGATTTGAATCCAGAAGGTGTTAAACCAGACGAGAATATGGTTGAGAAGGTAAGACAACTCCTTCTACTCACGGATCTAGTTGACAAGTATCCGCTGGTTGTTGCACGGAGAGTATCAGGTCTAGTCTATCTCATAGTTGCTGGTGGCGTTTCATTCGCCACATTGGTCCTCATGTCACTGCAAGACATTTCAGGACCTGGAGATCCATTTCTAGTGAGTCTGGGGTTCGTCATATTCAGTCTCCTCTTCTCGTGGGTTGTTGCATTTAGACTGGTAGTGCCACTCACACGTTCATACCCCCAGGAACGCAAGATGGATGGGACGAGGAACGTGGTTGTTGCGATTTGGGGGATTCTTGCAGTGGGGA
>JAHQWZ010000056.1 GCA_029856425.1 Candidatus Thorarchaeota archaeon | reverse complement strand
GGGGGTTGGATGTATATTGGGCCGCAGGGCATAGTCCATGGTACATACCTCACATTGCTCAATGCCGGACGGTTATACTTGGGAATACCTGAAAATGAGGACCTTCGTGGTCGGACCCTTCTGACATCAGGCCTAGGGGGGATGAGCGGTGCTCAGGCAAAAGCAGTTGAGATTGCAGGCGGCATTGGAATTATTGCTGAAGTTGACAAGAGTCGCATCGACACTCGGCATGAACAGGGATGGCTTAGTAAACAGTCTTTCGATTTAGCTGAGATCTTTGAGTGGGTCGAAGAATACAAGGATAAGAACGAACCCGTTTCTATTGGCTATTTTGGCAATGTTGTTGATTTGTGGGAATATGTTGTTGATAACAAGATTTCAATTGATCTCTCTTCAGACCAGACCTCATGTCACGATGTCTACAACGGTGGATATACTCCACGAGGTTTGACCTTTGAAAAGGGACGTGAGCTTCTGAAGCATGATCGAGCAGAATTCAGGGCACTTACTGACAAATCACTTCGCCTGCAATTTGAACTCATACAAAAAATGACAAAGCGTGGCACCTTCTTCTGGGACTATGGCAATAGTTTCATGAAGGCTGTATTTGACGCGGGCGTTACTGAAATCGCCCGGAATGGGGAGAATCCTGACAATGGCTTTATTTTCCCCTCTTATGTCGAGGACATAATGGGCCCCCTCTGCTTTGATTATGGTTATGGTCCATTTCGCTGGGTCTGCCTGAGTGGTAACCATGACGATCTGATTGAAACTGATAATTTAGCTATGTCTTGCATAGACCCAAAGCGACGAGGCCAAGATAGGGACAATTATGTCTGGATACGAGATGCAGAGAAGAACGATCTGGTCGTTGGCTCTCAAGCAAGGATTCTATATGCTGATGCTGCTGGACGCGTCAAGATCGCTCTTGAATTTAATGAGAAGGTACGACAAGGGAAAATCGGTCCGATTATGATGGGTCGGGATCATCATGACACAGGCGGCACTGACTCTCCCTTTAGAGAAACTGCAAACATTCGTGACGGCAGCAATGTGACCAGTGATATGGCCCATCAAGTTTGGGCTGGAAATGCAGCACGGGGAATGACTCTTTGTGTGCTATCAAACGGTGGAGGCGTGGGAACGGGGAAAGCCATCAATGGCGGTTTTGGACTCGTGCTCGATGGGAGTGAAAGAGTGGACAATATTATCCGTCTTGCTCTTGATTGGGATGTAATGGGTGGAGTAGCTCGACGAGCTTGGGCTCGGAATGATTCTGCTATTGAGGTTGTTGTCGAATGGAATCAAACGATGGGCAAGAAAGGGCAGATTACCCTGCCATATGTGCCAAGCAATGGACTAGTTGAGGATTTGGTAAAGAAGAGGCTCCAATAATTTAAGTTGAGATGATCCATGACATGCCAAGACCGCAGAAGCCTTAACTATTGTTACATCGCATTCTATGGTCGATGATGAGTGGATGGATAGGAGCCTACGAGAGAACTCCGCCGTGGGATATTGGTCATCCTCAAGGAGTAGTTATTGAGCTACATGAAAGCGGAGAGCTTACGGGGCGTGTATTAGATGTGGGTTGTGGGACTGGCGAGAATGCAATCTACATTGCAAGCAAAGGCTCCGAAGTAGTTGGCATAGACTTCACTCAAAGAGCCATCGAGATAGCACAGGTAAAATCTTTCGAGAGAAACACAGATGTTGAATTCTTGGTGGGAGATGTGTTAGAACTGGACTATCATTTCCGTGAAGCTGAGTTTGATGCAGGGCTTGACTCTGGACTGTTTCATACTCTGCCTGATGAGGAACGCCCATTATATGTTGAACAGGTCGCAAGAGTTCTGAAACCAAGGGCTTTATTCTTTATGTTGTGTTTCTCTGTCAAGCAGCCTGGGCTGACTGGGCCTCGTAGGCTGAGTGTGAGGGAAATCACAGAGTCGTTCCAAGAAAGATTCCAAATCAACTACATTCGGGATGCAGTCTTTGAGTCCAATGTTCATGACCCTGGCGCCAGGGGCTATCTTACCTCAGCGACTAGACTTGCCCTTGGGAGGGAGTGAGAATGAATGCCCTTTACATGTGTATTGAAGCGGGATCATCTCCAGGTGATGAAGCACTCTCACATACAAAACTCTCCTCCGGTAATTACTAAAGCAGGAGCCTCATGCCATACGAAAGGGTACGGAGTCACGAGGTGAATCCATGTCTGTGGTCATTGATGGCACTAGTCTGACTATTGAGGACGTTGTCAAGGTTGCTCGTCACAATCAGCCTGTAGAGTTGGCTGAAAATGCCCTTGATGGCATTCTGAGTAGCAGGGATGTTATCGAGAGTATGGTGAAGGACGGCCGCACTGTCTATGGCGTAAATACTGGCTTTGGAGACCTTTCTGACGTTTGCATAGAAGCTGAGCACTTGACGAAGTTGCAGGTTAACCTGATACGAAGCCATAGTGCTGGAGTCGGTCTTCCTTTCTCTAATGAAGTCGTGAGAGGGATGATGCTTCTACGCGCAAATGCGCTCGCAAAGGGATTCTCAGGCGTAAGATTGGATGTCATAGAGATGCTTATTGACATGTTGAACGCAGGAGTGACTCCCATAGTTCCACAGCAAGGATCTGTCGGCTCCAGCGGCGATCTTGCTCCGCTTGCGCACATGGCTTTGGTCATGATTGGTGAGGGTGAAGCAATCTACAAGGGTGAGCAAATTGACGGGCGTGAAGCCCTTGACAGAGCAGGGATAAAGCCCCTAGTCTTGCAGGCGAAGGAAGGTGTTGCCCTGATTAATGGAACTCAACCAATGAGCGCAGTTGGCTCGCTAGTCATCTATGATGCATTGAATCTTCTAAAGGATGCATGCATTGCTGCTTCAATGAGCCTAGAGGCACTAAAAGGAACCCGTGTCGCTCTTGATGAGCGGATTCACAATGTGCGGCGTCATGAGGGTCAGACAGATGTTGCTCGTGCGATGCTTGAAATTCTTAGAGATAGTGAAATCAACCAGTCTCATGCGGACTGTGGCGTAGTCCAAGATGCCTATTCATTACGATGCATTCCTCAAGTACTAGGAGCATCGCTCGATGCAATAAGGTATGCACAAGATACACTCGAAATCGAAATCAATTCGGCGACTGATAATCCTCTTGTGTTCTCTGAGGGTAACGATATAGTTTCAGGGGGGAATTTTCATGGTCAGCCAATTGCACTGGCTATGGATTTTGTGGGAATTGCTCTATCGGAAATCGCCAACATCTCAGAGCGCAGGGTGAATCGACTGGTCAATCCTAATCTAAGTGGTTTGCCTGCATTCTTGACGACGGAAGGTGGGCTTGAGTCTGGGATGATGATTGCTCAATACACTGCTGCAGCCCTCGTATCTGAAAATAAGGTTCTTGCACATCCTGCAAGTGTAGATTCAATCCCAACCAGTGCTGATCAAGAAGATCATGTGAGCATGGGTACCATTTGCGCTCGTAAAGCTGCACAGATACTTGATAATGTGAAGAACGTGATTGCGATAGAATACATGTGTGCAGCACAGGGGCTCAGTCTGTTACTACCTCTTCAGCCATCTGAGCCGCTGAAACTGGCCTATGAAGAAATCAGAGATGACGTGCCAACACTGGACGACGACCGCCCATTGCATTCTGATATAGCCAAAATCCGCGAGAAGATTGAATCTGAAAAGATTGTGGGGCGTGTTGAGAAGATTACTGGTAGTCTGCTGGAAGGCTAGGACTGGTCATTCATCAAGCTTTATCTGTCCTTCAATGAGTATCTATTTTGTATCTAGGGATGTGTGAAGGCGTTTTGAAAGGTCTCACGAAAGCAATGGAGCAGTACCTAGAATCAATATATGAGTTGCAGCAAGCACATGGTTTTGCAAATGTAACTGACATAGCAGACATGAGGGGTGTAAAGGCCCCTAGTGTGACATATGTTCTTCAGAAACTCAAGAAAATCGGATTAGTTAACTATGAGCGCTATCGTAGTGTCAGCCTGACACCCAAGGGAGAAGAGATTGCAGCAAAGCTTGATCGGGCGCATAAGACACTCAAGTGGTTCTTCTGCATGATTGGGATAGGCGAAAAGATTGCTGATGATGATGCCTGCGAATTTGAGCACATTGCTAATCCTGAAACGGTAGAGAAACTTACTCAGTTTGTGGAGTGGGTGAAGAGTGCTCCAAAGAGCCCGCGGTGGCTAGAGCACTTTAAAGAGTATCAGAAATCTGGAACACGCTCTGAAGAATGCCTGTCCTAGGGTCCAAGCTTGGTATGTAGTACCTGCCCATTCACAACGACAGTATGCACAAGATTGACCCCGAACCTCCATGAGAGATACTCAGGGTTAGGACAGTCCAATATCAGGATGTCTGCACGCTTCCCCGGTTCTATGCTTCCCAATACATCGCCCCTTCCGAGAGCGTGTGCGCCGTTTATTGTGGCCGCTGAGATAGCTTCTCTGGGATGCATCTTCATCTTATAGCAGGCTAGAGCTATTGTGAAGAACATAGACTCGTTTGCGCAATTTGGATTGAAGTCTGTGGCAAGTGCGACAGGAAGCCCCATTTCGATCATCTTTCTCGCATCCGCGTACTCCGTATCAAGACTAAAAGCGGTCCCTGGAAGTAGAGTTGCTATTGTCCCGGCCTTGCCCATGGCTTCCAAATCGTCATCGGAGGACATCAAGAGATGATCTGCAGATATAGCCCCGAGCTCTGCTGCCAAGCCTGCACCTCCTAGCTGGACTATCTCATCTGCATGAACCTTCAGTTTCATGCCTTTGTCTTTTGCTGCAGTGAGGATTTCTCTGGAGTGTTCGATACCGAATACGCCCTCTTCACAGAAGACATCACAGAACTCAGCCAGCCCATGTTCTGCAACAACTGGAATCATCTCATCGATAACAAGATTGACATATCTGTCAACCCCATCCTTGTACTCAGGAGGAACTGCATGAGCTCCCATGAACGTTGACACAAACTCTGAAGGCAACTTGTCACGCAATACCTCCACTGCTCGAAGTATCTTCACTTCATTCTCGACATCAAGTCCATAGCCACTTTTTGCTTCGATGGTTGTTGTTCCACTACTAAGCATGCCTTCGGCATAAGAGAATGCATTGGAACTGAGTTCGTCTTGGGTCGCAGCACGTGTTGCTCCCAAGGTGTTTAGTATGCCTCCACCAGCTTCTAGTATCTCGATGTATCTTTTACCAGCAAGCTTCATGGCAAAGTCATTCTCTCTTGAGCCTCCAAATACTAGATGGGTATGACTATCAACGAAACCCGGAATTGCTAGCATGTCGGGAAATTCAATCGGTGGTAGCAGTGGCTCTTCGCTGAGCCTAGAAATGACTTCTTTGGTTGTACCTACCAAAACGATTTGACCATCCTTTATGGCGACAGCTCCATCCTCAATTATCGATAGTTCCTGCAGGGTATCCCCTGTCTTGGGAGTATCACAATGTCCTGCTAGTGTAGCTAGTTGGCCAATGTGGAAGAGTACAATATCGGGTATCATCTCTAATCACTGCAAGTGGAGAGTAGTCCGCCCTAAATCTACATTGCGTTGATGAGTTTCTCAGCAGTACTGTTAATATGGAGGAAGCACACTGAATTGCAAAGCCCATGTGGGGTCATGGAGTAGAATGGACTATCTAATTCTGACTTGGGATGATGTGTACAACCTCACGCTTCAACTATCAGAACGCGTTGTTGAGAGCGGATTCAAGCCGGATATTGTGGTTGGAATCGCGAGAGGGGGTTGGATACCGGCTAGAATACTTTCCGATGTGCTATATGCTGATACGCTTCAGAATATTCGAATAGAGTACTATAGCGATGTGGGCAAAAAGGGTCGTGAGCCTAAGATAACACAGCCAATCACTGGATCCATGGAGGGCAAAAGTATCCTACTTGTAGATGAGGTTGCTGATACAGGAGATAGTCTATACCACGCAATAGAGCATGTTGCGAATCTGGGCGCAGGCGAAGTGAAAACAGCAGTGCTGCACTGGAAACCTTGGTCACGAGTTGAACCAGATTTCTATATGGTGCGAACAGAGAGCTGGACAGTATACCCTTGGGAGATGCGAGAGTCAATCATCGCCCTTGTGAAGATATTCAAAAAGGAGAATCCCTCAATGAACCTCAAACAAATTCGTAACAGGCTTGTGTTTGAGGTTGGTTTTGAACCAACTGTTGCAGATTACTTCATCAAAAGGCTCTAAAATGGTGATTTGAGTGCGCTTGGAAACCCTGACATCCGAAAAAGGTGTCTTTCATATAGCTGTCGGGGAACTCAAGAACACTAAGAACTTGAACAAGGATGCTATGATAACTCTGGCGTCTGAGAAGGCTGAAGGGATCGAGGCAGTACAGCTCCTTGGCTCAGCACTTATCGCGGGTGAAGAGCACCTGCTCTCTGCCGCACAGAATGCATTGAACGCCTGGATGGGAGATTACGCGATTTCAAGGAGTCTTGACGTTGAGATACTCCTCTATGCATCAGGTCAGTATCAAATCGGAGTGGCACTAGAAAAGATGGGCGTCACAGATGAGAGTGAATCCGTAGCTGCAGTCGTTCTGGCCACAGATGAATCTAATCTGAGGAGTCATGTTAATCATATAATCGATAGGATTGGGTCGGAGGTTCGTCAGCCTTTTGCCCCCACTCAGGAAAGGATTCAATCCATAATGACACACTTCGGGATTAATGAAACCGAGATAAGTGCGGTCACATCATCTGACACCCTTGAAGCAAGATATCAAGCTCTATCAGGTTGTGTAACAAGCAGAGTATCAATGGTTGCATTAGATTCGTAGCATGGGGCTAATACATATCATCACGCATGGTCATAATTGAGAGAATGTCTTCATTTTGATCGAGAACAGAAACTCCTGCCCACTGCCCCACAATCTCTATCCATACGGTCTTGTCTGGTTGGTCCAAGTCAACGCGCCTAGGTATCACAGAAGCCGCAGCTTCTACTACTTCCATATTCTCCAAGTCTGTATGACGGCGTCTTACTGTAACTCTGAATGAGTCATTTTCACCTATCTTAGTGCTCAATTCTTCTGTAGCCCTCACTATTTCCTCCAAAGATGCAGGGACACACCTTTCAATTGGTGTGAACCGTATTGCAAATCTGAATTGATATGCGTTCTCCAAGGCAAATTCTCTCAATCTGTGAATCACATCAAATGGGTCGAGAGTTGTCAGAGCAGCGAGCAGGCCTGAAACCGGAGTTCGAAATACCTGGAATTCCGTGTCTTCCAAAAGGTCACCAATGAAGTACTGTACTTCCGATTTTGCAGCTCTTTCTCTCTCTCTGGGGCAACCCACAAGAAGATTGTAGTTATGCAGACCAATCGCCTCACATATCAGGATAGATAATCCGATTTGTCCAAAAGCGCAACGCATCTGAATCAATTCTAAGACTCTCTGTAATCCTATCTACGCTCAAACTGCCCTCTCTGTAGACCTTGATGTTCAATGGCGCATCAGTTCCTGCTCCTTCTACACCAACAATTGTAGAGTTGGCACTTGCAGAAGATGGTCCTCCATCAATATAGAGATCCACTCCATCTCCCAACTGCTCAAATGCCACAGACACTTCAAAAGGGGTTTCTCCGCCGCTTAGGTTTGCGCTGGTACCTACAATTGGTATTCCTAATTCCTTAGCAATCCTTCGGGGTAAGAAATGATTGGGGACTCTTATAGCTGCAGATCCCCTGCCCCCAGTGATGTATGCGGGAATTGTATCCTTGGTTGTGACTATCAACGTCAATGCACCAGGCCAGAAGAGGCGAGCTAGAACCCTCTCCAGACTCCCAAAGTCATGATACGCCTCACACTGATGAATGTCTGTGAATAGTAGGGGCACTCCAATCCCCTTATCCCTGTTCTTCACGGAAATCAAACGGTCTAATGCTTGCTCCTGCATCGGATCGCAAGCAATACCGTAACTAGTATCTGTGGGATAGACCACGAGTCCGCCTTCTCGAATTGTTCTAACTGCTTCCTGAATCACATCCTCGCAGTTATCTTCATCCTTGACTGTTAGGATTCTCGACGTCAAGACAAGTTACCACCCCTCATCCTTACAAACACTGATATGAACCATGTTGTTTGAGTCGTTGCGAGGAGGAATAGGCATACACGCTGTAATTCTGGCTGCTGGCCGTGGATCACGAATGGGTGCCCTCAGCGACTCCATACCAAAAGGGCTCATTCCTATTGCAGGCAAGACCATTATTCACAGGCTACTAGAAACCCTATCTCAATCTGGAGTGCAATCCTTTCACATTGGTGTTGGATGGAAGAGCGAGCTTTTCAAGGAGCACTTGCTTGAATTAGCTGATTCGTATTCCATAGAAATAGTTCAGGTATCCTCCCTCGAGAAAGGACCTCTTCACACATTGTTCAGTGTCCTCGAGGATTGGGCTTATGACTCGTTTCTGATATGTCCAGCAGACTATATTGTATCCTCATCTGCAGTCAAGCAGCTCATAAAGTCACATAGAAGCGGGGGTGAATCCCGAGTTGTGACTGTCAGTATCGCTGCTGAATCGAAACATGAGTTTCCCGTCTACATTCAAAGTGATGGTCGCATTTCTGGTCTAGGTAGCCCTCTGACCGATTATGATTCTGTGTACAACAGTGCAATGCTCATAGCCGCTAGTCCGGGAACAATCGGTCATTTCCGTGCTGCTTACGCATCAAGTGAAAAGACCGTGGTCGCAGCCGTGAATCAGATGATATCCAAGGGTATGAGTGTTTACGCAGTCAAAGTAACTGAAAGGTGGTTTGATATAGACTCGATACCGGATCTTCTCGCCGCAAATGACATATTATTGAGTGAACAAGTTAGTCCCAATGAGGGTTGCATTGTAATTCCCGCTGGCGCCACTATCGCTGTTAGTAGAGAGATTCAGATTCCATCAGGAACGCTTATCGCATCTGGGGTGAGTATAATTGGTCCCACATTCATAGGTCCGGCCTGCAGAATCGAGCAGAATTGCAGGGTGGGGCCAGGCGTGAGTATGGGGCAAAATACTAAGCTATCACGTGAAACCATCATTGAAAGAAGCATCCTATTTGATTCAGCTTGTGTCGACGAGGGAGTTTGTATCAAGGATGCAATTGTTTATGGCAATCACATTATCAAGGAGAGTGAATGACATCTCACCAAGTAAGTTTAGAGTCAGGGTCATTTTCAGGAGAATGGTCACTGGGGCTGCAAGGCCACTCATCAAACGTAATGTGCGACCTGATTCAATCACCTATGTCACCGTTCTAACAGCGCTGCTTGCCTTTCTTGTACTTTCAATTATCAATTCACAACCACTCTACGGGCTTCTCGTGTTTCTTGTAGGCTTTCTTGACGGAGTAGATGGAGTTGTGGCAAGAGAGAGTGACAGGACATCAAGTGCAGGCGCAC
>JAHQWZ010000055.1 GCA_029856425.1 Candidatus Thorarchaeota archaeon | reverse complement strand
CTTCTCCATCTCAAGTACCATGGAGCATCATAACAAGTGCCAAGGTGGTCTATCTAGGTGAAGTGTTTCTTGAGGTTGCGATTTCAATTGCCGCCTACGCAAAGGCGAATGGAGTCCCAATTGTATACAGATGTTCTCCCCATTTCTGGAAACGAGGCATCCATGAAATTGAACCCCTTCTGCGTCAGATTGATGTACTTGTTGTGTCGGAACGCGAATGGCAAGAACTCAAGAATCAATTGGGCTCTAATCCAATTCCAGTCCTGCAGGATTTGACAGATGCTGCTCTAGTTGTAATGCAGGATAGACATGCCTTTAGGGTGTACATCGATAATGAGTCAAAGCCAATCTGGCATGTCCGAGAGTATTCAACCGATGACATCACGTCGTGGTTCATGATAGGATTCCTTCAATCCGTTGCTGCAGGAGCCCCACCTTCGGAAGCTTTCGAAGCGGCAATGAAGTATGAGCAGAAACATTTGTCCAAGAACTAACTACTCGATGATGCAGCAATCCAGAAGAACAAGCCCCCCAGAATCCAAACGAATAGTCCTGCCCCCAAGACTATGCCCAGAGTTGCACCCATGGTAGATGATCCGAGATTGACGTGGATATTTGTGAACCGCTTGAATCCGCCCACATACTTCGTTTCATAACTGCAGTGAAATTCCTTATCTGTAATGGCTCCGCATATCTCACATACGAATCTGTTCTGTGCAACAGCACCTATTAGACTGTCGAGATTGCAGCCTATGAACCCTGTCAAGATGGCCAAGGGAATAATGAACATGAATTGAGCTGCATTAGCCACAGGGACAGACCCCCATGCCGTACCTGAGGATACCAGAGCAAAGAAGATGGCAATTATTCCTATAGCCAAACCTGCTGCAGCAGCCACGGCTTCCCCTAATAGAGAAACCGCACCTATTGTACCTCTCGGAACCTTTCTCCTGAGGTTGGTGATAAGTCTAGGCTTCGATTTACTAAAGACTCCGATCTCTGAAGCTAATGTGTCAGCGGCAGTTGTTGCCACTGCTCCCACAAAACCTCCAAACATCCAGAACGGATCTATTCCCAAGGATGGATAGACTCGCGCAATGTACCACGCTACTGAGAAGAAAAGCGGAATTATCCCACTAGCAAGTACGTTCTTGTACGATCTCTTACCTTTGCCCTCTTGAGCCAGACCTTGCTTTGCTTTAGCCTTGTATTTGAACTTGGTCGCTAAACCAGAAGTCAAGAAGAAGAATAGTAGAATCGTGAAAGCAGGTGGTCCTCCAGTATACCAAACCGCAAATCCCACTACGAAGGCGCTGATCATTCCTGAGATATCAAGGAACCCTGCCTTATATGCGAGAACGCCAACTAGCGTCATCACAAGAAGCCCGGAAACAACCGGGTGGGTCAATAGTTCCTGCATCACAATCACATCCGTTAGTCGCCACATAAGTCATTTAATTAATCGTTGACTCCAATACATAATCCGTTAATACAGTTCTATGACCATATATGTGCTATCAGCAAACCACTCCGATTAACATACGGCGGCCACGCTGTCCCTATTATACCTTTGCAAACTGAACAGTCAAATGTCGAACTCGGCATCGTTTTTCTTCGAGATTAGTTCTATAGTCCTAAAAGAGTTAGACGCTTGTATGATGTAATCAGAATCCATTAGATTAGTAGACAGTGAATTGCTTTCGATCCTGGCGAACCGCTCTGTCAGGAAGAGGTCTTCCATCCTGCGTAATCACAGCATCCAAATAATACCCTGTGACCATATCAACAGGAGGCGTAGTCCACTGGAAAGAAACCTCCTGCTCTCCCGCCTTAGGTTCAGAAAGTGAAAACTCGAACTGCTTCACTATCTCCCTCCGCGACATTACCCTAAGGATTACTTCCAGATCCCTCATTCCTTCATTGAGACCGCATATCCTTGCTCCAAGCTCCACCTTTGTGAGTCTTGCCACCAGTCCGGGTATATCTTCTCCAGACTTCCTCCGTATCCAGAAATCAACATCGAATACAGGGCTTTCAATGGCCTTGACCTTGAATCTTTCCTTCTTCTCCATTGTCAGTCTACCGCATCTAACAGTAGCCTTTAGGTGTGCAGTGCTCATCTCTGCACTCAAGGGCACCCGTAATTGAATGGGCAGAATCTTACTCTGGTTTGGCTCCAAGGTTCGAGAGCTCTTTAGGAGCATGTCGGTTCCTCCAACTGACTCTAATTCTATTCTAATATCGTATTTCAGTTTCTTACCAGTAATATTAGTGACTTGGAGAACCGGTCTAATTTCCTCATCCGGCAAAGCAAATGCTGGAATCCCTCCAAAGCTTACACTCGCAATTTGCCCCTCGGGGCCATCTGCCAAAGCTATTTCCGTTGACCTCTGGTCTATGACTGCGCCATCAAATTTCAGCCTTGCCATGAGTGTCACTCTGGATGGTTTCTTCTGACCCTTTGGTTTTGGAATGGTTATTGGACCAAAGGCCAATGAGAGATTCCTGCTCTGTTTAATCCCTTGTTCAACTAGAATCTGCTCCTCCTCGTCAGGGAATTTCAAGGCAATAATCAACCTAGCTGGGCCTCCTAGGTCGGTGTTGCGCCTGACTCTCAACCATCCAGCAATTCTTCCTCCAATATGCGCCGTATCTGGAACTCTCAGTGAATCGATATTGAGGACAACTCCAAGACGATCGATTCTGAAACGAGCAGATTCGGTAGTAGCAATCTCCTTACCCTTGTCCACAATTGATGAAACAATCACCCCTGCTCGATGAGAGAGTTCATCTGATTCTATTGGGGGCACTCTCCAAGTGAATCTTACTGGCGCTTCGATGACCTCCTTCATACCACATCGGGATATCTCAACATGCTCACCGGAGTCTGAACGAAATTCCACCAGTAGAAATGCATCCTTACTCATTGAATGCCTGCTCGATGCGAGCTCGATCTCCCCAACCACCAAGTCTCCTGGATAATAGACTCCTTTTATATCTGCATCAAAAAGAAGTTGTGGCCCTTTTCTTGCGAATCCTATATAGAACGGTCTTGATGTGACTGAGGTTATGAGCTCTTCTTCAGCATCAACAAGATTAAGTCGCAATATGCATCGCTCAACGCCATGCGAGGCATCGGGCGGAACTATGAGGGGAGGAAGACTCGTTTGGTCAAAGAGCAGGGTATCCAAGCTTTCAACCCTTAATTTATCAGTCACAATAGCGAGAACCTTATGCTTGTTGGGAGCGATAACTGCAATATCGCATGTCACATCGGTGGATTCAGGAAAGTTTGTTTCAATATCACCAGTGTATAGAACAGGGGTTTTTCCATCTGAGAACTGAGTTGTTGTCCCTGGTCTAATATTCCCCTTCATCCAATAAGTGTTAATCGTTCCTGTCAGTTGAATTCGCTTTCCAGCTAATCCAATTGATATTATGATGTTATAAGCAGTCACTTCTTTGCTGGTCTGAAATGCTATTCGCTCTGAATGAATTTGTCCCGAACTAATCTCGGGGACCACACGCACGCCCTTGTGTACAATATTCCTGTCTGAATCTTCTATTATGAAATCTACTCCTAGGTTGAAGAGAGGACGTTCACCAGAATTCCTGAGCGAAACGATGAATTCAGCTTCCTGCCCCGCAAAAACCTGCTCAATATCGGTCAATATCTCTGGCTCAAGGCCTGTCCACCAGCAGAGCCATGTTGGTAGTTTTGGCGTGCCTTCAAGTGGATCATATACCCAATTTGTACAGCATTCCCTAGTGATGCCTGCTAGGCTCTTCAACAGCACAACCATGTTCATCTCTGATTTGGCATAAACATCCAGCTGGAAGTCCGCTCCAGTTGTCCTAGGAGGTACTACCTCACTACCGAACACAGAAACAAAAATCGGCTGCAAGAAAGGATTGTCAACAGCGTCCAGTTCCTCCAGTTCACTACGAATGAGGTAAAGCATTGATGCTACTGCGTCGCCCATGAATCTGTTTTTCTTCCTATCGTCAGTTAACCCCTCATCATCCACAGTGTGATTATAGATATGCATGAATTCCGGATTATCCGTTTGGACGCCCGGATGGAACGGTCCCCAGAGTCCTGCTGATACAGCCGATTCTCGATTAATCGCAAGGGATTTTGCTCCAGCATCTGGTATCTTCTCGCCGTTTAGTACCATCTTCTTGGCCTTTAGAGCAAGAGCTTGGAGAATCAGGGCTATGCCCACCCTCCTAGGTATCGAGAGCTGAGTGTCGAAAATCCTCAGTTCTACAGTACCCAATCGATGAAACGGATACATATCGACCATTCTGGAGTAGCTACGATTCACATGCCGCGCAAAAGCCTCCTTGTCAGGCTGCAACATATATGGTATCAATTCGAACTCGTTTGTTGGCCCAAGCTGTGTAGTATTTCTAAAGAGTCGAATTGATCTCTTGCATCTTGGCGCCCGTGTCCTGCCAGCATCATCTATCTCCACAATATCAGTCGGTTTCTTATTCTCAAAAGGAGAATTTACTGACAGGGCAATGAGATGAGGGATGAAGTTCCGGAACATATTGTAAACTGCAAGTCGGATTTGATCATCCACATCAGGACCAAGAATATGATGATGCTCCCCAAAGGAGAGGTTCTTGAGATACTCCTGTGCAGGATTCAGCCCGGTTGAGATGAGAATCGCTCGAGACTCTTTGGGAAGTGACTCATACGATATAGCAATAAGGGTCTGAATCCACCAAGCCAATTCCTGAAGAGATGTGCATGGAGGCGTTGCGATTTCAAGTATCCAAGTCAGACTCGTTACGTTTGGATCATGTCCGAGGAGTGTAAACTCTGTCGGCTTTCCCTTTGGATTCTCGTAGAGCACCACTACTCTAGAGCCTCTTTCTCCTTCCTCCGTCTGGCTAGAATGTTTGTATTTTCTCTTGACAGACTCTACCCTAGCTGTCTGTATCCTCTTATCAAGCAACGCTTTTGCATTTGAGATTAACCTGTCAAAGATAATCAGGATTTCTTCTCCCTTGATCCAGGATCCATCCTTCTTTATGACCTGAAGTTCTACCTCTATTCCATGGATAAAGGGCAGGCGCATCTCACTCTTTTCAGGAATGATATCTGTCATGGGATTGCACCTGGAAAGAAGACAACATCTCTAGCATTGCAAATATCTTTGCCTCATCTCTGGCTGCGGCATGAGAGAAGGTGAGCTGAACAACTAGCAATGATCCTGATTTGGAGAATTCTTGTATGAGTTGAAATGTCATGGGTCCTCCACCATATTGGCCAGAGTCTTCAATTATGGAAAATCCGATTCTTCTTAGTTGTTTGGTAAGCCTCCTTAAGCCATCTTTTGAACCTGAAACGTACCGTTTGCCAACAATGACTGTTTCGCTGTTTTCCAAATCTTCAAACATATAGTCCCATCTTACTACTAACACATAGCTGGGCTTTAGGATCACTTCTCTCTGATTCCATATTTCCCTCTTCAACATTCTGACGACACGTTCACACGTGCTCCTTGATTCTTCAGGATCGTCAGCCTCAACAATCGAGGGCATTTTTGCGTTTCTTGATCTGGCATCGTCTAGGATTGGTTTCATTGGGTCTCCTTCAATGAGCGCAGTTGGGAAGCAAACCACTCCAGCAGACATTCCAAGAACATAGATTCCACTCTCCGCGAAGTCTACAGCACTGAGCGAGCTCTCTATCGGCTCTAATGCCTTATTGAGGTCGGAAACTCTTCTCAACACCCCTCGAAGTACCTCCACCGTTCTCTCAAGTTCTTTGGATAATCGTATTTTCACCTGTGTTACTCTCTTTCTGAACTTTGACAGCTCTCGAGTCTTAGCCCTACATTACTGACTGCCAATGATAAGTTATTATTCTTGTTGGCTGTACATTTTACTCAGTCAACAATCATGCATCTTCAACTAGACCAAAGCTTTCTTCAGTCTTCTGACTCAACTCTCTCAAGCGAAACCAAACTGATTCTCTTCCGCGGCGTTCTAGCAAGAGGTTCATTAGAATCTGATAATCAAAATCCAAAATGTCTTTCAAAAGGAGAAGCGCTTTCGGATCTTTGAAGTGGGATTCGTTGACTCGTCCATCCTTTATTCTCTTAGCCAATGGTTCTAGGCTTTTCTCAGCAGCATTAAGCTTGATTATGGCGACTCTATAGCTGCCTTCCGAATTTTTCAATGCGATTCCACCAAAGATTCCGGTCATACCTGTGCGAGGCGAAGCTTGCCCTATTTCGTCAAGAGCATCCATCGCATCTTGGAAGAACCCATGAGCATCTGAGAGACATTTCTTGATTGCCTTGAGAAACTTGGATTGATCAGTTGTGTCCCTCATTTCATCCCCTCGAGGAGCAATTCCTTACTCGCATGTGTGCCTTGGGTATCGAATGAAAACGCAGATGCTAATTGACCTTTGGGTGGCTCAGAACTGAGAAGAATCGCCCAATTCGCCGGCAAAGTGGCAGGCAACAAAATGGCCCTCTCCCATATCTCTGTCTTCTGGTATCTCCCGCATGCATATCTCCTGAGCGTAAGGGCATCTAGGATGGAACCTACAACCTGGCGGAACATTGATCGGACTCGGAGGTTCGCCCTTCAGTGATTCGGCTCGCCGTTTGACTGTAGGGTCACCAGATGGCACTGCTGATATGAGTGCTCGGGTATATGGGTGTAATGGATTGAAGGCGACCTCGTGGGAAGAACCAATCTCCATCACTTTTCCGAGATACATGATTCCTATTCTGTCAGCAATGTAGGTGGCAACGGCCAAATCGTGTGTAATGAATAAATAGGTCAGACCAAATTTCTCCCTAATATCCAACAGTAGGTTCAGGATCTCTGCTCGGATAGATACGTCAAGCATTGATACTGGCTCATCTGCTACCATAAACTCTGGATGAAGGATAAGCGCTCTTGCCACAGATATCCTCTGTCGCTGCCCGCCTGATAGTTCGTGCGGGTACCTGTCAATGTAGTCTTCTGCGGGGATAAGTGCAACGCTCTCCATCGCTTCCAACACCCGCTTTTTCTTTTCGATGACAGAAAGTGGAATCTTGTGCACTGTCAAAGGCTCTGAAATTATACTGTAGATGCTCTGTTTTGGATTGAGTGATTCATAGGGGTCTTGGAAAGTAATTTGCATTCTCCGGCGTAATTCTTTGATCTCGTTTCTATCCAATGTCGCTAAGTCGCGACCAGCATAGACTACCTGGCCATCCGTCGGAATCTCCAGATAGAGGATGCATCGCCCTGTGGTGGTCTTTCCGCATCCTGACTCGCCGGCAAGTACTAGTACCTCTCCCTTGACAATATCAAAGGTTACTCCGTCTATTGCTTTTACATACAACTCTTGCTTGTAAAGAATAGATGAAAGAAAACCTGTGTTCACGGGAAACCATTTTCTCAAGTTTCTGACCTTGATTAGAGGTTCGCCGTCTTGGATATTGGCTGATTGCTGAAAAATACTTGATTCATCGACTGTCATCGCTGCATCACTCCAAATCTACTTTGATTTCACCCCTTAGCTGCTCAGCAAAGTGACAAGCCACGAACCTGCCAGGGTCGATCTCATCAAATGATGGCTTTTCTCTGGAACAGATGTCCTGAGCATAAGGACAGCGCGGATGGAATCTGCATCCTGGAGGCGGATTAATCAGATCAGGTGGCGATCCTGGAATAGATGTTAGTTTCTTCTTCTCAGCCTTAATCATGCTTGGAATTGCACCTACCAGTCCTGTGGCGTAGGGGTGGATTGGCTCCTTAAACACAGAAACGACATCGGCTAGCTCAGCAATCTGGCCAGCATACATAATGGCCGTCTTATCACAGCTTTCCGCAATGACACTGAGATCGTGAGTGATTAGAATCAACGAAAGTCCAAGGTCCTTCTGAAGCTTCTGCATCAATTTCAGAATCTGTGCCTGTATCGTGACATCCAAGGCCGTAGTAGGCTCATCCGCGATCACCAAGTCCGGATTACAGGCAAGAGCCATTGCAATCATCGCCCTTTGCCGCATTCCACCTGAGAACTCATGAGGATAATTATGAATTCTGCTTGGATCAAGACCAACCATCTCAAACAATTTGGCGCATCGGTCGAGTGCCTCTTCTTCAGTCACGCTCTCGTGCATCAGAATAGCTTCTGCAATCTGTTCTCCAATCTCGAACACTGGATTTAGCGCGTTCATCGCGCCCTGGAAAACGATTGCTACATTCTTCCACCTGACATCTCGCATTTCTTTTGCGCTCTTGCCCAACAGGTCTTCTCCCTTGAAGTAGATGTTGCCTCCGACTATATTTGCAGCTGGAGGAAGAAGCTGCATTATCGAGTAGGCAAGACTGCTTTTTCCACAGCCGCTCTCACCAGCCAGTCCAATAGACTCGCCTAGTTCAAGGGCAAGAGAGACGTCATCTACCGCCTTCACTAGACCTTTCTGTATTTGATAATACATCCGTAGATTCCTAATGTCAAGCAGCGGCATAATTCCTATCTCCGCCGAGGGTCGGATTATTATCTCGGGTACGTAATCCTATCCCTACTGAGTTGGGGGAGTCAGGTGCACTTCTTAAATACCTAACGACAGAAGCACGTGAGTATAAGCAAATATTCTGTTTTCAATATCTCAAATTCAATACAACCCATTCGGATAGGCTTCTTCAGCAATTCGAGGAGGCGCTCTGTTCGAAAATTGTAAAAGGAGCAAATTGATTGCAATCAATGATTGCTATGGAAGTAAGAGCATTTCCAAGGACGAAAAGGGAGCCCAGGAAACGAATACTTCTGATTCCGGTTATTCTCATAGCTGGGGGTCTGCTTCTGATCTTGGCGCATCCTTACTTGAGATTCATAGGGACAGTCATCGCTCTTACTGGCTCACTCACAGTGTTCATAGTAGGAATGATCTTTGCTGATCTGTGGGCCTCTGCAAGAAGGACAAAACAAATCGTAAAAGATCGACAGGCAAGGATAAAAGGACAAGGTGACACATCATCCACGGAGGGAGTTGACGAAGATGACATTGCTGACCCTGATCCCTTCAAGGAGTCCTTCGATGAAACCGAATAGTGATTATAATTATCTGTTAGGGTTATCGATTGCTGGTTCCGTTAAACTAATAACGTGTACGGGAAAACGAAGCCTTTTTTATAGGTCCGTCAGGTGACCTCAAAGTTGTCAAATGATTCAGGAACGCCCGTTTTATTGCTGGTATCTCCTGAAGCCCCATAGCGGAGGTTGCCCCTTGTCAGCTTCAAAGGAAGGACGTTTGAGAGGTAGTAGCTGGTATATTGCCATTACTGGATTTTGGCGGGAATATCGTAAGCACAGAATGGGAGTAATTGGAATCCTTGCACTGATATTGTTCATTGTCATGGCCGTCGGGGCTCCGGTCTTTGCTACTCACGACCCATCCCCGTCTGTTAAGGTTGGCCCAAGATTCATGGCGCCACAGTGGACGGAAATCTTTGACCCCACTGGTGTAGTAACTAGGAACTATCTAACAGATCCGGATTTGGACTCTGCTTCGATTGGTGAGATATTCCTCGAGGGCAGCT
>JAHQWZ010000054.1 GCA_029856425.1 Candidatus Thorarchaeota archaeon | reverse complement strand
GCCATGGATAGGATTAACCTGAGCCGCCGCGTCTCCAACGAAAGCTACGCCGTCTGCAACCAAACTCTTCAATGGTCTCCTAACAGGCACAGCTCCCCCTGCTGCATCAATGACTTGACTCCTGATGAGCAATGGGTATTCATTCTTGAACTCCAAAAAGTAGGATTTTGGTGAACCTCGGCCTGAACCTCCAGTAATTCCTACTCCTGCATTAACCTCTTGCATTCCCTTGGGAAAAATCCATGCATATCCACCTGGTGCCACCTTGCCGCCTAAAAGGACTCGGGCAACTTCCGGCTCTGCGAGCGGCATCTTGAGTTTCACTATCTCTCTGTAGCAGAGTGCTACATCTTCCTTATCAATGGTTTTCTCTACAAGTGGATGATCTAGTTTGTTTCTTATGGTTCCAGCAAAACCACTGGCATCAATTATCAGCTTTGCGTAGACCTCTTTCTTCTCACCCGCTTCTTTGTACTCAACTCCAATAGCGGCGTCATTTCGAAGAATAGGATTGCTGACACGGCTATTAGCCTGAAAGGCAACTCCTGCATCGATAGCTTCACCTAGAAGTCGTTGACCAAAACTCAGCCTATTAACTGTCCAGCCATCAAACTCCGCCCAGCCTCTGACCTTGAGTTCGTTGCTCATACTAGGAGGATACACATCTGCTCCTGCAATCACACTAGAAATCTCCTGTTCTTTCGGAAATTCAATCCCTGTCGCCTCAAAATGTGACTTGCTAATCTCGTCCCCGCAAACTTTCTGCCCCACTTCTGCACGGGGCTTCTTGTCAAGGAGAAGTGTCTTCAAGCCCATCTCTGCGCAGCGCCTCGCAGTAACACATCCAGCTGATCCAGCGCCGACTACAACAACATCGGGTCTTCTCAAGGTCTTTCGAAATCTGAGCCGCGCTGTTGAATATAAAGACGCCGTCGTCTGGGTGGGCAATCAGAGGTCATACGTGCCTAAACTCGATTATCACAATGGATGCTATCACTATCGCTACGATTAGAACGAGTAATGGCGGCATCCAGTTGATGAATTCGATAAAGTAGCTGATAATTAATGGCAGCGTCAATGGATTCTGGACAAGCAATGCCATCACAAAGAGAAGTCCTGAGGCGGCAAAGATTGGGAAGAAAACCGGTCCACCACTGATAACAAGAAGAAGCGTGATAACTCCAAGTCGGCTCTTTACGGGATCCAACAATGGCATTGGAATGGCTTCATCATCATCAAACAAGAAATAGTAAGAGATGAGTAGCGTTGGCATCCGTATTCTTATCAGTTCTAGGACCTGTATACCAAGCTGGACAGACAGTAGGATAGTGGTGTGAATCACCATATATCCAAGCACAAGTCCGGTAAGCAGCGGGAGTTCAGTAGTCAGGATCTGATAGCTCTCTACGAGCCCTACAAAAACAAGGAAGTTGATGATGAACAGAATGATGTGCCCAACTGCTCCCCTTAGAACTTTTCTACTTGTCACCATTCCTCTTCAGTCCAATTGAACCGAACTAGACTCCCAGTTTAAATGGTTTGCTTGGCCCATCAGATAACATGGGACCAAATTGACGCTGTTTTTCAATCGCCCGAGTAACTAGCTCGGTAAAGAGCTCGTTTATGTTTTCACCTGTCTTTGCACTGGTTTCATAATGAAGGACATCGAGCCATTGCTGAATCATCTGACCCGCAGCGGAGGGCACCAGTCGATCTTGTCTATCAATCTTGTTTGCGACAACAGAAACCACCGCATTTGGGCAAACTGTGATGAACTTGGTGAACCACTCGCCAATGTCAAGAAAAGTCTGGGGGCGTGTGACATCATAGACAATGATTGCCATAGTTGCGCCTGCCATATACCTGCGTCTCAGCTCGTTATAGGTTGGCTGACCTGCGAGGTCCCATAAGACCACTCTTGCTGTGACTCTATTGCCATCCGGCATAGTCACATCCACTGTCTTTAGCGCAAAAGTAGTGCCGATTGTAGCAATATATCTCTCACTGAAAGAGCCCTCGGTATATTGTTTGATGCAGGAAGTCTTTCCTACTGCACCGTCGCCAAGAGCAACTAGCTTGAACATGTGAGATATTTGCTCGGTGGACACGGTTGTTACGTCCTGGAACACACTACTCTGTTAATCTGACTCTGATTTGTATTTAATAGTTCTCGGAATGTCCTCGTAATATCTTCACTCTCCCTTCAGGAGAGCTAAACATCAGACAAACCCTTTTCTAGTGCTCAAACATTAAGCAAATATCAATAGAAGCAGGGAGTATACATTATGGCTGAGCAGTTTCTGAGTCGTCTCCAAGACATTGAGAAGAGCATCGGAGCTCTTGATGATACATTGAAACGAATGGTGACGATTCTTGCTAATATGGATGAGATCCGTTCTGATATCAGACTCACAAGAGACGAGCTCCTAGATGCCATAAAGTCTGTACAAGCGCCCACTGCTGACACAGGGGGTAGCTTGGACCATGTTGCTGATCTTGTAAAGGGGCAATTTGACCAAATAGCGACGTTCATTGGACAAGCCATTGAAGCTCTGAAAGAAGATATGTTGGGAGCAATGATGGAATTGCAGGATTCTCCTCCTATTGTTGCTGCCGCTCCAGCCCCCACGCCAGCATCCATGCCAGCCACTTCTCCAGCTGCTCCTGCACCTGATCCTGAAGTAGTGGTGACTCAACCTGCAGCTATGCCGACTACAGTTCCGATTCCCGCCGACAAAGCCATGAAGATAGCTGACGAACTAGACAATATAGTCGCCAGTCTGAAGATGGGCTGCAAAGCAGGCGACGTCATTGATCAAATAGATGACTCAAAGGCTAACATCGCCAAGATTGTTGAAAGCGATCCAGTCATGATTAAAATCGACCAATGGAAGGGAATTGTAGCTGCTTATCCAAAAAGGAAAGAACTGCAGGCGCGTGATATTCTCAAGATTAAGAAAGGTATACGCGCAGAAGTTCCAAAATACCGCCCCGCTTAGAAATGGATTCGTCTACGACTAATTCTGAGGTCTGCATGTTCAAGAGTCATTGAATTCAAAAACGAGCAAAATCTTCTAGATATCATTCTTTTAGGAACCTTCTGATGATTCCCTCAACTAGTCTCAAATGCTCATCATCCAATACGGCTACCTTTGAGCGAATCCAATCGATACGTATTTTCTTATCGATTAGTAATTGTCTTCCCTTAAGAGCAACTCCTTTTCCTGAAGTTCTTGGCGATGGTTTTACCATGATGGTTGTTAGGATAAATAGAAAATAAATGAACTCCACATGGATTCATGACAAACCACTCAGCTAATGAGGGTTCAAAGCTAAAAGCAAATACCTAGATCGGATATCAAGATATGGAGATGTTTTCTGGTTTGGCAAAGATAGAACTGGCGTTACTCAACATCAAGGGCGAAGAAAAAGTCGCAAGAGTTGATAATGAGTACGTTAGTCTATCCTGGCGTAATATCCGTGCTATTGACCTCTCTCCTCTTGCGGAACAAGATGGCCTCCGAGAAATCCATCTTGGAGAAAACCAGCTGGAATCTATTGACCTATCACCCCTATCTGACTGCTCCAATCTGCGAGTGCTAGACTTGTTTGGAAATAAGCTGGCAACTGTAGATCTCACTCCACTCGCTTCATGCAAGAGTCTTGAAATCCTCAGGCTTAGCTGGAATGAATTGAAACAAATTGAGCTTTCGGAAATCAAGTCATCTACGAATCTTCAAGTGCTTGACCTCTACAACAACAAGATGAAGGCTATTGATCTATCACCACTTGGTTCTCTCTCAAATCTAAAAGAGCTACGTTTGAACGAAAACCAGATTCGCAGTATTGACCTCGAACCTCTAGGTGTCTTATACTCTCTACAAGAATTGGATTTGAGCTGGAACCAGCTGAAGGAAATTGACCTTTCTCCACTGCAGCACTGTTCAGATCTTCGTTCTGTGGGTCTCCAAGGAAATCAACTCGTTAGGATGGATCTAGGGCCACTAGGCTCATGTCAGAAACTTGAGCGGCTTCGGATGTATCGAAATAGCCTCAACCATATTGATTTGAAACCACTCTCTCATTGCCCAAGCCTCCTTGAACTTCACCTAAGCTGGAATCAACTTAGGAGCATCGATCTCACCCCTATTGGGTCATGCATGAACCTAGAGGAGCTACATCTAGATGAAAATCATCTAACAGAGATAGACCTCAACCCCTTGGCTTCATGTCATAACTTACTGGCCCTTCATCTTAATGGGAACCAACTAGAAACTTTGGATTTAACAGCTCTCTCTTCCGTGGCATGTTTGCGAGAGCTAGGGCTTAGTAATAATTCGTTGCAGATAATCAACCTATCACCTCTCAGCTCATGCACCACCATAGAAAAGGTTGAGCTCAACGATAATCAGCTCACGAGTGTAAATCTTACCTCACTAGGAAGAAGAGCTGTCCATGGGAAGATTGATCTCTACAACAATGATTTGAAGACTATTGATCTGAGCCCTCTAATATCACTAGAATATTGGGCTGATGTTGGCATAGACCTTCCTGTCACAGTGACAGTGGATCCAATCTTCTCGGGAGAAGACTTGAACCTCAAACTATCTCCTGACCGTGATTGGAATATTCAGTGGCTAGACTACCAACATATAATGGAGCGAGAAGGTTGGGACGCATTAAAAGGAACAGCGATAGAGTATCTTGGCCGATTATCTGGTCGCCATAAGCTCGCGGGTCAGAGGAGCTTTCTTGAAGCAATAGGCATAGCGGAGTTTAGTGGCTTTGATGGTGACTTGGTCTCCATCATTAAATCAATTAATGGTGTCACCAGTTACAAACAGCTTGTTGATGAAATGTATGAAATATTGGTCGAACGTCTACGTACCCAAGTTGCAGCTAGAGGCAACACGGTTCTATTGGATATCGAACGGATGCGAGAAGGTATGGCTGCCGTCCTCATCAGTCATATTGCCAAACGACGTCGAGAAGAAATTCTGGAAACAACGGTGCAAATATCAGATGGAGTAGTAGATTTAGAGCCTCTTCTGCTCACCGCGTATGGATTCGAGATTCTTACAAAGATGAAGATGCCACTGCGAATTGCTATTTGGGATCTTGAGAAGGTTCAGAAGGAATTGAGCTATATTGACCTCTCTTTCAAGACAACGAGTGACAGAGTAATCGAATATCCAGTGACAACTTCAGAGGATATGAAACAATACCTGAAACGTGTTTACGCTGAGTCTCTGAAACAAACACCACGTCGCGCAAAAGGTGTTTCAGAGTGAGCCGATATCCTCTACCACCTCTTCCTCGTTCTGCGTCGGCGCGTTCGATTCCATGCCTTCTTAATATGATATGCCCGATGTCGTGCGCTCGACGAAAATACCTGCAGATTTCTTGGGTGATTATCCGTTCTCAGCTTATTCTCATGATGAACCACTTCACCAGAGCGGAGTCGCCGGCCCAATTTCTTTTCAGCGACCCATCTATGGACTAGCTTCCCGGAATCCTTGAAGCGGAGATATCCATTGCTGTCTCTGTATGTCTTCTTGCCCATATGATAGAATGTTGATGGTTCACCTAATAGTTATTGTCCAAGTGAGAACGTACGGACTAGGCAGTCAAAACGCTTTAGTAGAGTGATGACAAAGAATAAGGCGGTGGGTTGCTAGCAGGGATCTGGTATTTTGCTATCAAAGATACCACACCCAACGAAGCCTTGCTGGCTCTCACCACTTGGCGTTGGATTTCTTCTAACAGATTCCTATTCATGAGCCAGCAATATAAGGTCCCCTTAATCTACCGAAGAGCCGTCTGCAAGATGCTTCATTGTAGCCAGAACGCGTATTACATCACTAGTGGTCACAACTCCGATTATCGAATCGCCTTCGATAACTGGAAGACACTTAACGCCAGCTTGATTCATCACCGCAATGGTTTGGCCAAGATCAGCATCGGGGCTAATTGTGATGACAGGACTAGTCATTACATCTTCAACGGTGAGTGATTCATAAACATCATCTGACAACAGCTGTGCTCCGATGATTTCTTTTCTTGTGACCATTCCTGCTAGGAGATCACTCTTGGTCACAACTAAGCTGCCTATGTCTTCAGCTGCCATAAGCCTCGCAGCTTCCTTTACCGGTGTTTCAGCCTCTGATGTGACAATCAGAGACGTCATGAAGTCTCGGACCCGCACCTTTGTTCCTCCTATACGGATACGTGTTTGTCGAGTTACATCTCCGAGCTTTTCTTCTCAGCTCGGGCCTGTCTGAGAACGAGCTTGCCCAGCTTATCAAAGACATCAGTGACAGCAGCCCCTGTTTTTGCACTCGTTTCATAGTAATCAGCTTGAAACCAATCACGTAACATTAAACCGGGTTCCACGGGCACAATTCTGCTATCCAAAAGATCTACCTTATTGGCGGCTATGACAACAGCCGCATTAGGACACGTTTCACGGAATGATTCGAACCAGTTGTTCATGGCCATGAATGTTTCAGGACGTGTCACATCATAGGCAATGATTGCTCCGGATGAACCCTTCATGAATTGCCTACGTAACTCTCGATAAGTTGTCTGGCCCCCCATATCCCAGACGATTAAACGCACCTGTCTGGTCTGACCCTCATCATCAGTCACGCTAACATCCTTAGAGGCAAAGGTGGTTCCAATGGTTTGTTTGTAATCCTCGTCAAATGAGTTCTCAGTGAACCTTCGAATCAGTGAAGTCTTGCCGACGGCGGCCTCACCCAAAAGAACCACTCTAAACTTGAACTCATCAGAAGACTCGTCTGAAGAGTCTGCTGCTGAGGGTGTTGGACCTTCCGTCATTCATTGGTGCCCCTTTACAGGGTGCGCAATGCACCTGATGCCTGACTCTTTATGCTAGTTCTTATATCTTTTCTGCGCAGAGGCAGCTATGCGATCTTGCGGGCCTCATTACCAGTGACCATCCCTTGGAAGGAATATCTCAAAGGCTACGGAGGGTGTTCCCAGCTCAAGATTCGATAGAACTTCCGGAGAAACCTCCCCAAACAACCCAATAGGTTCTCCATCCAGAAGAATGTCAGCGCTTCTACCTTTGATGAAGGTGGGATCGCTTCGTTTCTCATAGGCAAACCTTCCATCCAATCCCATATTCCTGAGAAGGAATCCAATTTCAGTTGCAAGGTCGGTGATGTTGACAGTCGTATCAGTGACTAGTCCACAAACAGACGGGATCTGCTGTATTCTAGTTTCCATCATCTCATCCGGTATGGCAATCTCCCCGACCTCGAAGATTTTCTGCGGATACTCAGCATGTTGATTCTGGGCAGCAAAGGCGAGCAGAATCGGGAGGAGAGAGTTCCTCAGGACTGAATAGTCTCGACTCTTTGGATTGCCTGTAACAACCAGTGGTCTGTCTCTGAGCACCTTCTCATTCAGCAGGTCTGGAGAGCTCATGACATAGCTCATGATTTCCTGATAGCCTACTCCAACCATTAGGTCTCTCACTTTGTTCTTTAGTCCCGTCACAGGCTTTGCTTTCCCCGTTGTCATAGTCTGTGGCATACCTGGCTCAATTCTATCAAAACCATAGCCAATGGCTATGTCTTCAATCACATCAACCGGATGTAGAATGTCAACACGATATCCTGGGATCTGGACTTCCACCTGTCCAGCCTTTCGTTGCTTTGCTCCATAACCAGTTCTGCCCAATGCTTCGATTATCTCAGCAATACTAAGGTCAAGACCGCTCAATCTGTTGATCTCATCTGTTGTGATCATCATCAGCTCAGGTGTAAAATCAGGGGTTTCATGTGTCATCGCATTTGGATAGACAACCGTGAGTGATTCAACTTTGCCACCTCGTTCGGCAAGTGAAGTTGTCATGATATTGAGTGCTTGATTCACAGTTGGAAGGTGTGTTCCAGTCACCTCCACGAATATATTGTGTGTTTCAGTCGTGATGCGACCAAGGTCGTTGCTGTTGATAATTGGCGGTAGACTAAGCACTTCACCTTTCGAGTCGAACAGCAGTGGCCATTTCTTGAATCCGGAGATTATCGAACCAAAGTCCACCCCTTTTTCGTGGTCGGTGAGGATAGTTGGCCCATCCATCTCAACATCGTAGCCTAAGGGCACGAATGATATGTCCTCTGGTTTCCGGGGGGCATAGATTAAAGGAAATTCAATGTCGTCAAACACGTACAGTCCAATGCTTGCCTTATTCCTGTTTCTTCCATGAGTGGCTGTGAGTGCCTCCTGCAGATGCATGTATTCCTTTATTAGCTCGTCATCCGTTTCCACTCCTCGAACTATCGAGCACGAGAGGTACGGTCGTATCTTTGAGAGGCCCGGCTTGACTATCGCCTGCAAGCCGGATTTCTTGACAGGATATTTCCTGAGTCCTGTTTCAATGCGCAGAAATGCTCGGACGGCCCTCGCGATTCCCTCAGTTGAAAGCATATCTTGGCGGTCAGGGTTCACCTCTACCTCGATAATGTTTCCCTCCGCCCTTTCGACCTCAGCTTTAATCAAAAAGAGGGTGTCTTCTAGCTTCTCTAGTGGTAACTTCCTACCAATTAGATTAAGCAGGTCATCGATTCTACATTCCACTATCATCTACGCCACCTCTCTGACAAAGCTACTCTTTCTAAGCCAATTGAGATCCCTTGAGAATAGGTCCCTGATGTCATTGATACCCATAGCTGCCATGTAGAGTCGACCCGAACCTATTCCCCACGCCAATACAGTATCCCTTATCCCAAGTGGATATGTGACCTCGGGTCTGAAGATCCCCGATCCACCTAGCTCAATCCATCCAAGCTTCTCATGTTTTCCAAAGGTTTCCACGCTTGGTTCAGTGAAAGGGAACTGGCCTGGCTTGAACCTCAGCTTCTTAATGCCCACTGCACTGCATATGGACTTCAAATATCCAAGGAGGTCTCTCAAAGTAAGACCCTTATCCATAATGATACCCTCGCACTGATCAAACTCCTGAGCATGTGTAGCGCTCAGAGTTTCTGATCTGAAATTGCGGTCGATTATGAACATCTTCTGAGGGCTTTCCCTATGTTCCCATAGATATCTCATTGATACGGGAGTGGTATGAGGCCGGAGACATAGCCTTGTGGCAATTTCTCTACTAAAGGGCCAGTCCCATCCTTTGGAACCCGTATCACCACCATTCTCGTGAACCGCCTTGATAGCGCGATAGTATTTCTCATCGCGGATATCTGCATGGTCATAGGGCGTAGTAATTCTGAATTGATCTTGGACTTCTCGAGCCACATGATCTTGGGGAACGAATAACGAGTCATGAGCCCAGAATTCAGTTTCTACGTATGGGCCATCCCATTCTGTGAACCCAAGGCCAATCATAATCTCTCTGAGCCAATCATTGAACTCAGCGTATGGATGCTTTTTGCCATAGTTTGTATAAGCTGGCTGAAGTTCAACATTGTAGGGTCTGAAGACCTTGCTTTCCCAAGTTCCTGTGGATAGCATTTCAGGTGTCAAATCTATGATGCCGCTGACTTCTTCCCCAAGTAGCCTCTCTGATGTTGCTCGCATTTCTTCGGTTACCTTTGCTACAAAGACTTTCACTGTTTTAGCCGTGATTAACGATCGCTCCAAAGCAATCTTTAGAGCT
>JAHQWZ010000053.1 GCA_029856425.1 Candidatus Thorarchaeota archaeon | reverse complement strand
GCTGCATATATTCGAAATATGGCATATATGAGAAGAACAAGTCCACCTAGAATTGTGTAACCCTGTGCCGCGCCTTCAGCTTTGCAACCCATCTCTCTTTTTCCTCCGCAAGAGCCTCTAACTGATGTTGATTCAATGCTGGTATATAACTATCCCGCGTCAGACCCAGATAATACATACACCTGTATTGCTCGGAGGGCATAGCCGTATGACATCTAGTCAGAAATCTGAGAGGTGGCAGACACGAGATATTCTAGCTATGACGGGAACAAGAGCACGGAACGGGCTGTGCGTCTTGATAAAACTGAGGGGCACGTAATCATCGAAGGGCGTGCATACCCTGCTCGAGAGATTGTCGAGGCACTTGCACAAAGCGGCTATTCTGAAATGAGAGCTGTAGGTGATTCACTTGTCCTTGGGAGTAGAAGAATCACTCCAATATTCAAGTCACGCCAAGACCGAGCAATGGCATCGTTGTGTCATGGCAGTCTTGCTTACTGTTGCCCGTTGTCAAAGAGATGTGCTGAAAGAGATAGAGCATTGGAAATGCTTGGATTAACAGCGGATGATTATGATCGGTTGAAGGATGATTCGCATATTAGATTCATCGAGTCTGAGCGGGGTTACACCGAGAGAGGACCTCGAGGGGAATGCGATAGCTATGCAACGAGCTTGGCAAACCGCCCGGCCGTTGATAGAGGATATGGCTCTGATGACTATAGAAGAGATTTCGATTCGCTCGAACGAACTCTGCCGCCAAGAAGTTATCCTGAACAAGAGTCAAGTCCATGGAGCCGTCATGACGTTTCTGCAACACCAATAGAGACCGCCTCATCTTTTGCTGAGCCTGAAAAGACCGATTCGTACGCGGATCTGAGTGGACTATTTGGAGATGACGGTGAATCAACAGGCTCTGCTTGCAGCATTCGCTCGGGAAACAATGTGGAAGGTGTTGGCTCGTTGTTTGCTCAAGGAGAACTCAGTCCCTTCCTTGAAACCTCAGACCATCGAGAAGATAGAACGTTCTGTTTCTCATGCGGAAGAACCTTCAGAGCTGGTACAAAGGTATGCCCATGGTGTGGTGTACCTCAATAGAAATGAGCTAGTAGTTACCAATTGCGCTCTCACGACGGGTGGAATAGTCACTTGGGTAGCCGAAGGTTGCCACAATTCGGTCAATGCCAGCATCCTTGCCTATCTCTTTCAGCTCTCGCAGTTGCTCCGTAGTAGTCACACCCCAACGGAAGAGGGATGCCGTCCCGCCACGACGTTGAAATTCACTTGTATAATAGAGAGACTCGATAAGCTCGTTATATTCATTCGAGCCCTTTGATGGCAGTATGGGGCTCCAGGGATACATGTTAATCATGACGTTGCCAGTAATTTCTAGGATGCTGGAGTAATCATATCCATACTGTCCTTTGCCGCCCTCTGAGAAGCCGGTAACTGGATCTAGAAGGACCTCGACAGAAATCCTGAGAGGGTTCTCTCTTGCAACCTTGTCATCTGCATCTCGTGCAGCCTCCTGTAGATGTCTCAAACCCTCGCTTACCTTGCCTGACCGCCATTCGTGCCATTTGGCATGATGGTTGGGATTCTCGATGATATAATCATACGAGAGTCGATTGGGTTCCTGGTCAACCATCGGTGCAAATTCCTTCCTGCACCGTTCGCAGAAGCAGAAGTGATCGCGGATGAAACCGGCACCAAAGAGCAGAATCTCATCAATTGGGTAGGCGGCGAGTTCGCCAACTATCTCTGCACCATACTGCCAGAACTCCTCTCTGTTGGGACAAATCTGGTGAGGCATTGCCTCCCCTCGTGGAGAAACAGTATGATACTTGGGGTCCTTGGCAAACCATGCATCAGTATAGAAGTCCATGCTGGCTGCAGTATAAATATCCAGGGTACTCGTCAAGCTTACGAGGTCCTCAAAGAGCTGAGTATGTTCTTTGTCGACCGGTGCAGTTCTACTTGGGTAGATAACATGGCCAGTTGGGCCTTTACCAACGATGCCGATAGAATCCATGTATGAGGCATAGGTGGAAACAAAGTCCTTTGCAGACATGTCGATGTCGGATGGTTTCAACAGAAGGAGGAGTTTCTGCATGAAGAATTCCCTGAAGTTTGACATTTTTTCAGCTCCGCAAGCACTGGTCAGTCTGCAGATTCCCTTTAGCGTTTGTTGATTGTGTATGCTTTAAGAGTTTCTTCGACTTTCCCCCTCCCCTTTAAGTTTTCAGAAGAACTGGTCAAGGGTTGTAAAACCCAGTAATTCCTCAAAATTGATGCCAACCGAGTCTAGAACTTGCTCAAAAACTGACCGTAGGGTGTCTATGTATTTGTCCTTGTCGAGCCAATAGCTTTTATCGCCCACCAGCTGAACTGGAATAACTGAGTCTGTTCCTTTAATCTTGATGTATTCCACAATTGTCCCAGGTGGGACATCATAGCCTGCATTTTGTAGCATCTCTGCAGCACGGACATGTTGAGGTTTAGATAGCCCATAATCTCCAATCCGCTTTGTAATCTGAACTCTGAATGCGAGTTCATCAGGGTCATAGGGCTCAGCTTTTCCTTCGAGCCGATCAATTACGCAATTGACAATCTCACGAATCTCCTCTTTCGCAGCCTCAAAGCCCTCCTCATTGTCCACCTTGCTCAATACATTAAGCATGTCCCTAAATGCATCTTGTACAAAGTCAGGCGTGTTCCTCTTCTTCCCACTCAGACCTTTTACCTCGACATATCCAGACTCGTAAACTCCAATGTAATTCTTCTTTCTATCAGAAAGCGCAACATACTTGTATGTCTTCTCTACCTCAAGGTCAATGCCCAATTCCTTGGTTGACCAGTGTACAAGCTCTTTCTGTTGCTCCTCGTTCGGATTATCTAGAAAGACTGAATCAGTATCCCCGTAGAGCACGCGGACACCCATCTTCTCTGCCTTCTCCTTTGTCTTGATGATAGCATTACGACCATAGGCAGTAACACTCTCAGCTGCAGGCATACAGAAGAGCTCGAAATGCTGGGCACCAGTAACTCCATATGCGGCATTGACAAAAACCTTGAGCGCCTTCTCTACGACTCCATACCAATCTTGAGTCTGCCTATCAAGAGTCTTGTCCTTACTCTTTGGCTTGAACCACCTTACGCGTGTGTCTCTAAAAAAGCCTATAGTCTGGCTGATCATCCCTTTTCGTTCAGTGCAGGTCCAATGATCGGTCTCTGGAACACGGTTCTTAGTTCCAGACCGACACGTTTCGTGGGGACAGTCAACTGTTTCATAGCTGATATTATGCTGCTTCATTATTGTAGGATATAGACTTGCGAAATCAAGAACAGTGGCATTGAAGTGGACTCCAGCCACCGGCTCAATGACTATGGCGCCCTTGAAGCTTTTGTCCTTTATCATTGCCTCAGTTTGAGCCTCAACGGATTTTGTGCTGTCAATATCCATTCGGCGAGGGATGATATATCCCTGGGCTCGATGCTCCTGTCTGAACAATGACTGAATCCATGACGAAATGTAGAGTCGGGTCACATCCTCCATTGATAGTCGGGACACGCGCATAAGGAGTACAATCAATCGAAGGAGAAGATTGTCGTCAAAGGTGGTAAGGCGAAGTGTGAGGTTGGCGTCGCGCCAACAATAGCGGGCTAGCTCGAAGTAGTCTAAGGACGAGATCTCATTGCTTAATTCCAGCTTCCCAACGCCCAGAAGACCCCTAGCTATTGATTCCAGGTTGAACTGCTCATATGCTCCAGAGAGTGCATATAAACGGATTGAGGGATTCTTCAGAAATCGGTAAAGGTCGATGTGAATACCTCTCTGAAGAAGAGCTATGTCTCTTGCGAGATAAATGGGACAGTGCTTCTCCATATCAACTCCCAGTTTCTGAGCTCGATTGTGCAGATACTGAAGGTCAAATGCGTCACCAACAAAGGTCAGGACTATTGGATAGGCATCAATAATCCTAAATGCCTCAATGATCATCGCCTTTTCATCTTCGAAGTACACAATCTCCAGTGCTTCTGGATAGTCAGCTCCTTTAGAGCCCTCTTTCAATTCTGGACGCTTCAGGACAAAGCATTTGTCATAGCCTTCATTGTCAGACAATCCAATTGCAGTTACCTTGTAGGGTGCTGTTCGTGCATCAGGCACTCTGTTTTTGACTGGTGTGTACACTTCAATGTCCAGAGCTATCCTTCGAATATCAGGTACTTCGGTAAAGAACATTGGGGCATACTCTGTGATGATCCTTTCAATGCCCTCGTCTGCTTCGAAATTCCCCTTGAATTCAGCAAGCATCTTCTTGTCGAGTTTAGGAACACTTGGGACAAGACTGCCATCCTCAATCTTGTATGGCAAGCCCGTCACGATATTCGTATCATATGTGTAGCAGTTGCGATAGCGAATGTTTGCCTCCCAAGCATGACTCACACTCGTTGCACCGGAACGATCTACGAGGCGTTCCCTGATAGCCCCGGCAGAGCCCCCTATGGAGAGTGGATCACTAGCAATGATTTTCGTCATTTTCACAGTTTCATCACGCAAAAGATCAGTGAGGTCCACACTTTCCGAACGCACGAATCCGCCATGGCGACCAATCTTCCTTTCTGCCACTTCAGGAGGATAGTCAGTGTAGCAGTACGGCTGGTGCCCGGTGTTGTCAAACCAAAAGTAGATTCTCTTATCTTCAGGATTATACAATCGGGCAAAGGCTTTTCGCTGAGCTCCCGCATAGTCTACAGAGAGAAGATAGGAGGGCGGCAAATTCCTCGGGGTTTCTCTCTCCCCCACCTTGATTTCTGTGACAATTTCTTCGAGGTCATCAGGCGGTGTCCCCTCTTCATCTGAATCCTGACCATTATCAGTGGACTTGCTCTCATCAATCAGTTGATTGTTGGAGGATGAAGACATAGGGGGAGTGTTTCGTAGAGGCTCTGCTACTTCTTGCTCTTCTTCTTCGTCATCAGGTCGATAGAAGTCTTCGAGCGATGCCTGTTGTTCATCAGTAGACTTCTTATCTTTCAACTGTTCCACTCACAATATCAGGGCGGATAACTCCTGATAAGCACTTCCAAAGAACATACAGAGCGAACCCTTCATTAACTAGAAGAAGCCGAGTTCCTGCATGGTTCGTTCAATAGAAACTAGACTGAAAAGCGTCATCATCTCGCGGATGAATCCCGGCGACGACATTCTAAAGACCATTGAGCGAGTCGCTCAAGAGCACAATGTTAGATCAGGGCAGATCACCCTAATCGGTGCGGTTTCAAGGGCAAAGCTTGGGTACTTTGACAGGGAATCAGGGAAATACAAGGAATTTTCCATTGATCGTGATCTTGAGGTTGTTTCTGGTATGGGAAATATCTCGCGTCTTGAGGATGATAGCGTTGTGGTGCATGCTCACCTAGTTGTTTCAAATGATGAGGGTAGGTGTTGGGGTGGCCATCTCATGGGTGGCTGCGAAGTATCAGTCACCATTGAGCTTGTGATCATCGAAACAGCTTCAAATCTAAGACGAGCAAGAGATGAGGCAACAGGTCTGAATCTCCTCGACATTAAGTAGATTAGTCATTTGTCAGGACCAGTGTTGGCAATTAGCTTCGCCAAGTCATCAAGTTCTTCCCGGGGAGCCATCTCATCGCGATACCCTGGTGGGAACTTGAACCCAAAGGCATCACCTGAGTTTCGGGGTATAACATGAAAGTGCAGATGAAACACTTCCTGTCCAGCACCTTTTCCATTGGCCGCAGCCGTCAAAACGCCATCCGGCTTGAGGGTCGCATTCACTTTCCTAACTAGCTTGGCTAACTGTTTGCTCAAATGTGCGAGAATTTCAAGATCAACATCCAATATATTGACATAATGCTCTTTGGGAATCAATAGACAATGGCCTCTACTGACTGGAAATATGTCCATGAAAGCTATAGACTTCTCGTCCTCAAACACTACTGAAGCAGGAATATCACCCTTAACAATTTTACAAAACAAGCATTCGTCCAACACTACACAACCTCCAACTCTTATTTTAACTTCTTATGCTGCATGGGTTTTCAGTCTTCCGAAGTATTAGTAGGCATGCGGATAACACCAACACAACTCTCATTAGTTCGCTTATATCATCTCATCCCAGAGCCTCTTGACAGGGGGATATACCATTGAGCGGAAGAAGAAAGCTCATTCTCTTTGACCAGACCCAAAATGAACGTGGCCGACTCGATACAACATATTCGGAACTCGCCAAGATTCTACAGGATAATGACTTCGATATCGAGCCCTACACCGAGTTTATGATACTTGCAAAGAACTTGGAGAATGCGGATACACTCGTTTTTGGTTGTCCTAATAGCTCAAAGCTGAGACCTGCTGAGATTGATGTTCTGAAGCGTTATGTGCAAAACGGAGGCGGTCTGATGCTGCTTTCACTGTCAGGAGGAGACCGAGGACTCATGAATAACCTGAGCCAAGTTTCGAAAGGATTTGGAATTAGCTTTGAAAACACAGCTGTGCGAGATGATAGAAACAATGCGGGTCTTCCAACAATGCCTATCATCACTAACCTGCTATCTCATCCTGTCACGGAGGATGTACAGGATATACTTGTTCCTTCTAGTTGCACACTCAATGTAACCAGCAAGGCAACAGCAGTAGCTAGCACATCCGATACCGCGGATCCACCAAATAAGCCGATTATAGCAATTGCTGAAGCTGGTAAGGGCCGAGTCTTATGTATAGGAAGCTATGAAGTGTTCAGAAAAGGTGGTGGAATGAAGCATCCTGGCAACCAAGCCTTTGCAGTAAATGCAATTCGATGGTTGAGTGGGGAGATAAGAACCGCTAGGCCTAGCAAGGTGGTAGAAGAACAAGAAAAGAAGGAAGAAGAGATGCAGGCCAAGGTTTCAGCAAAAGCCAATGCTGAGATGGAGAAGACGATGCGACGGCTGGTTAATGCCGTCTTCGACCTACAGAAGGACATTGGGAAGCTTGACAAGAAGATAGTCAACGTAGAGAAGAATATTGAGATGCTCCGTGACCAGTTTCAAGACTTTGCTGAAAAGACACAGTCGCAGCTGGGCGTTATGATTCCAGCAAGGCAATTCTTGACAGAGGAGGAAAATCAGGCTGCCGAGATCGAGGCGGATGTGAAAGCATTAGAAAAGGAAATCAAGTCTGTACAGCAGCTACGCGATCACATTGAAGAGAGACATTCATCTGGTGCGATGGCTAAAGACATATTTACCGAACAGTCCGAGAAACTTGAAGAACGTCTGAAAAGGCTTGAAGAGAACATGGAGAAGAAGAGAAAAGAGCTAGAAACGATTATTGAGTAGCTTGCGGCGCGGTTTCTCGACGCGCCAAGACTTTCAGCCGTTGCCCTAGTCTCCTAATGGGACTTGCCGCCAAGTCATATGTCTGTGCGAACGATCTATGTATGATATAAGCGGCAAGCATTAGAAGAAGATTGAGCATGTAGTAGTTCCTGCCAGGTACAAGGATTGTCAGACTGCAGAGTATTGGAACAATCAGCATGGGTAGAGAGATACGAATCTTGTCAGAAGCCCTCTGACATAATCTAGATGTGGATAGAATGGAGAAGAATGGCACAAGAGCGACAGTATAGTATTTGTAAATCCCCCGCGGCGAAAATATATGGACACAGAGCATTAAGAGCAAGGTCAGATAGAATATGCGCCGCCAATAAGCTTGAATATCCTCATCATCCTTCACCTCTAACAGCATCAGAGCTAGTATAGGAACAATCCCAATGAGTAGTCCTATTGAGTAGAAGGTCATCAGATTAATCGTCTCGGATAGCCATTCCGGAGCACCGAACATGATGAAAATAACAGCCAGAGTTATTGGATAGTTGCCTGGAGGAGGAGCAGTTAAATCTTCTAGATGGGTTGCTCCAGCTCGTGAGAAAATCTCAGTCGCATAGTTGAGGGGGTCAAGAAGGTAAGGCATAGATAGGACAGCGGCATAGACAGAAACGGCCAGCGATATTATTGCAAATCCCCTCAGATCTAAATTGTCACTCTTCGGGCGTTTTGGCTTTTCCTCTTCGTTGGTGTTTGGTTCGTCGCCAGAGGGGGGTTGTGGGGCGCGTTTCAATAAGACTGCTATGAGAGGGAGCGCGAAGAAGAATGCAGTCTGCTTGAAGAGAGCAGATGTGGTCATGGCAAGCGCTCCTGATAACCTTCGGTTGTGCATTAGGAGGTAGAAGGAAAGCATTGAGAAGAAAACAAAGGGAGCAGGGTTCAGCCACTCAAAGGCGGTGTGGTAGAGCACAATGGGATTTAGCAAATAGGTGGCAGCAGCAATTGCACCCACTTGTCTATTCCCAGAGAGATAGTTGGAAATGCCGTAGATGGGGAATGCAGTAATGAAACCAAACGCGGCGAGAATTAGACCTATACCTAAATCTGGGTGAACCAGCTTCCCAATAACGCAGACATAAAGATAGAGCGGTGGAAAGAAGTACGGAACATTGTAATCAGTTGAATCCCGCGTGAGAGTTTCAAACTCTGGAGTATAGGGCATACGACCACTGAGAAATTGATCAGCCCAGCTATGATAGAAATAATCGTGATCAGCCCAGCCCTCGAAAGAGAAGCTAATTGAATATCCGAAAATCTCGACTGTCCCGTATCCATTCCAGACCGCTCGAGGCCATACTGTGCTCGTGACAAACTCGATTGCCGCTTGAATAAAGACCCAGGCCCAGACAACTAGAGAAAGAAGAAGCACAATTATGAACAGACGATGCCTTCTGAAATTCGCTACAATTATTTCCCTTGTTAAACTCAAATCGACCATGGTTCATGCCTCTGCCATTGCAGCTTTGCCTTGTTCATCAGGAGCCGAAGCCATCAATTCTCCATAGGCGTAGAAGAGAATTCTCTGTTTGGGAGAGGACAGACGAGCTTTCAGGGGGTCAAGTCGAGGAGAAATTTGCCTCTTGACGAAACGCACTGGATATGTGGCATGATACCATATGCGACCCGCCTTCTTTGATAGGAGATAGCCTGCAAATATGACAATGACATAGGCGAGGTAAATATTCCTAGTAGGGATTAGAATCATGATGCTGAACAAAAACGGGAGCCAAACCATAGATGTGGAGAGTTTCACATCCTCCTCCATACTCGTGCACATAGTAGTTGAAGAGAAGATTGAGAAGAATGGAGCGAACAACGTGAAGTAGTACTTGAAGACTCCCCTAGGTCCAGCTATGTTTATCCAGAGCATCATGAGCAGCGTGAAAAAGAGAAGACGACGAAGATATACTCTTCTCTTGCCTTGATGCTTGGGTTCCATGACCATTATGCCCCAAAAGACTATGACACCCATAATCAGAAGCCCACCGGAATAGACAAAGAGGTCTGCAATCTCAGCTAGATTTGGAAGGCCTGCAACTACAAAGAGCGCTTGCAGACGGATAGGACTACCATAGCCTGGAAGCTCAATGAACGACTCTAGTGGAAACCCACCAAAAGCCAGCCTCAGAAAATTCCAAATATCGGGTTGCGCTACCAAGAATGGATACATTACGGCTCCAGCAAATCCCAGAACCAAGATCACGCTGATTGTGAAGCCCCGATAGTCAATATATTCATTGACAAATGCAATTATGCCATCCATACGATTCGGTTTGGGTGGTCTGTCTTCTTCAGATGCCTTTTGGTTGTCATCAGATTCATTTGCTCTGGATTCAGGGGTGCTTTCCTCTGCTTCGGTCTTTGGGGACCGTGCTTTCATTAGGAGAAAGACAACTAGGGGGATACCAA
>JAHQWZ010000052.1 GCA_029856425.1 Candidatus Thorarchaeota archaeon | reverse complement strand
GTCTTTTCTGTGAGGTCAACTACGAGTATATGACCCATGTACCCATGCATTCCAACCACTCCTAGAAGTCCCTCATGATTTCCCACAGATCTTCCTCGTCTTCAACAACATCCTCTGGAAGAGGAATGGGCTCACCAGCCCTGAGGGCAAGCAGATAGATTCGGCATGTTCGCTCGAGAAGAATGGCATTATTCAGAGCCTTTCTGATAGTGTTCCCACAGGTCACTGCACCATGATTGGCAACAAGAACTGCACTTCTCCGGTCCATGGCTTCAACAACATTCTTTGCCAAATCCTTTGTCCCAGGCATTGCATAGGAGGTCACACGAATCTCGCCTCCCAATTTTGGTACAACCTCGTCTAGAATTGGAGGCAGGGGTCTCTGAAGCACAGCAAGTGCGGTGGCGTAGATGCTATGTGAGTGAACAACGGCATTCGCATCATCCCGCTGCCTGTATATCTCAAGGTGCGTTGGAGTCTCAACACTAGCGTTCCGGTCAGCTTCTACGACGTCACCATCCATATTGACCACGACTATATCATCTAAGGTCATCGTGGCATAAGGAACAGAACTTGGTGTGATTATGGCGTGTTCATCATTCACTCGAATGCTCGCATTACCAGCTGAGATGATGACAAGGTTCTCTCTAATCATCTCACCGCACGCTGCTAGAAGCTCCTCTTTCTCCTTCTCATACATTATTCGTCACTTCCTAGATTCCATATCTCTTTCCAGCGGGAGTAGTAGAATTCATACTCAGTCGCTCTTTCATCAGGTTCAATTTTTGGTTGCCAAGTGACCATTGCTTCTGAAGCCTTCTTTAGATTGGGATACCAGTCTACTCCGACTGCAGCACAAATCGCAGCTCCAATCATGCTGCCTTCGAACTGCTTAGGATTCATGATTGGCTTTCCAATGGCATTACTAAGAATCTGTCGCCATACCTGCGACCTAGAGATACCACCAATGGCCTTTACAACAGGTGGATTTTCAAACTCCTGCAATTGCTCTATGTTACCACGTACTGCAAAAGCGATGTTCTCTAGAACTGCGTGAATCAAGCTCGCAGAGTCAAGAGGTTTGACCTGGGGTAACGCCGGTTGTGGAAAATGAAGCCGAGCTAACGGTATGTCGGCCATCCGGTTTGAGTCCATGATTCTGGGTCCTAGCCCAGCAAAAGCCTCATTGCTTCCTGGGGGAACATCCTTCAGTATCTCAGGTAGACTATGAAATGTCTTCTTTCTACATCTATCAGGATCATCAGAAAGCTCACATAATAGCCCTATAACCCATTCGATGTAGGCCCCTGTCAGCATGGCATTACTCTCTAATGTCCACATACCTGGCAACACATGACAGGAAGACCAGAGTTTCTGTTCAGAAGAACAGACATGGCTGTCTAATGTGAGCATCACAGGAGTTGTACTGCCTGCAATAACCGTGATTTCTCCAGGGCCAGCCTGTGCGGCAAGAAGAGCACAATGCGTATCAGTACCACCTTGAATTACAGATAGGCCTTCAGGAAGTCCAGAGTCCAAAGCTGCTTTGGGAGCGACACTCCCAACAACTTCCCCAGCCCTCTTCAAGCTTGGAAGGATTGCTTTATCAAGACCTAGTGCTGAGGATATCTCTTCACTCCACTTTTGGTTTTTAATATCATAGAATCCGGTGGCACTGGCAGAGGATGGCTCTGTGACATACTCTCCACTCAGTCTAAAAGTAATCCAGTCATTGATTGGAAGAATATGAGCCACCGCCTCATGAATCTCAGGCTCCTCCTCCTCGAACCATGCAAGTCTTGCGGGAGTGAACATCATGGGAGGCCAGCAACCGGTGACCTCCAGGAACCTCTTCCCAAGAGCCTCTTCGATGACATATTGAGACATTGCGCCTCGTGCATCTATATTTGGACCGCTGTAAAGCTCATTCCCATCAGCATTAAGAAACACTATGCCATGGCGCTGACTGGTAGTAGCCACGCTCTCAATTTTTGAGAGGGATATTCCAGATGCTTTCACTGCTTCCTTGGTCACGGCACATATCAAATCCCAGAAATGAGAAGGGTCGAACTCTTTTGCGATCTCAAGAAACGCGGGAGTCTTGTAGCTCCATTTCCTCCTTCCAAGACCCAGAACTTCGCCTTGTTTTCCAACAATCATGCATCGCACGCCAGTTGTACCAGCATCTATCGCCGCTACAGGCATTTTAGCTCACCTCTTTATTGAGAACTTCAGGGTTCAGGATGTTTACTGGACTACCTCCTTCAAGCAGTGCCTGAATGTCCTTTGCTATCATTATTGACTGGCGTTCGATTGTATCGACTGTGTTGCCCCCAATGTGCGGCGTCACCGTTACGTTGTTTAATTCCAGAAACTCATTATCGCAGTCAACAGGCTCCATTGAGAATACATCCAGACCGGCACCTGCAATCGTTCCTGACTCCAGTGCCTGTCTAAGCGCATACTCATCTGTGATTGATGCACGAGCGGTGTTGATGAAGATGGCGGTCTTCTTCATCATACCAAATTGCTCTGCGCCCAGCATTCCTTTGGTTTCATCAGTGGGTGGACAGTGGACTGTCACTATGTCAGAACTTCTGAGAAGGTCATCCAATGACACCCCTTTCGCGCCCACTTTGCTCAATCTTTCTTGAGACGCATATGGGTCATAGACCAGTATGTCAACTCCAAATGCCTGTAGTCGTCTTGCCACCTCATATCCAATCTTTCCAAGACCGATTATCCCGACAATGCGACCATGAAGCTCAAAGCCTCTAGTTGTGCTGTACATCTGGGCGAAGTCCGAATAGTCATCCACCATGAACTCGTTCCTCAGAAGACGGTCGGCTGCCACAATACGTCTGGCTTGGCTCAGCATTAGAGTTATAGTCAATTCCGCAACGGCAATTGTGTTTCGGCCAGGTGCCGCAATCACGGGAATACCCTTGGCATTTGCTGCGGCGATTGAAACGTTGTTGGGATTGTCTCTCGCAGACGCAATAATCTTCAAGTCAGCTCCCTCAATGACCTCCTCCTTCACCTCATCACCTTCAACGATGACAATATCGTAGCCTCCGTCTCTGATGGGACTAAGGAGCTTATCCCCGAGGTAGAGCTTGCCTGTTTCAAGCCAGCTCTCATGATGAACTTCTAACCCTGCATTCTCAAGAATCTTCAATCCCGACGCTGAGAAGGGTGCAGTGATTAACACCTTCATTATCGTGACCTCCTCAAAATTCACCAGGGAATGTCGCAGGATCTACAGCAACAACTTCTGTAGCTTGAGGAGATCTGGAACTTCTCCCTTAGTCTTGAGCTTCCCAGCTTGATATGCAGCCATTGGACTCTCGCTCTTGTCCATGATTTTAAGAAAGACTGTTGAGTCCATAGTCACTGTCATCTCAGCTTCTACAGTCCCCTCAGCCAGCTCCAGTAGCTCAGCATCTCCAATTTTCATGTACATCTGAGTGTCGATGTCAGGAAAGATGAATTGGAGGGTCTTGTTGAATTCCTTAAACCGTCGCTGGATTTTGGGGTCTTCAAACCTTGTGCCGAGTTGCTTCAATTGTGCCAAAATCTCTTCCTTAGTCATTCAAGCACCATGCAGTATCGCGTGCATTAGGCGATATATCTTGTGTGCTAATGCATGAAGAATACACGAAAAGTGAGTTTGCCGCGCAAACTGCTTTGACCGACAAAAAGAATCTGGGTATTATATACGTTCTATGTGTGTGTTTATCCATGTCAAATACAATATCTAAACATGCGATAAAGATAGAGAACCTGACTAAGAGGTTTGAGAAGGTCACAGCCGTTGATGACCTTAGCCTCGAGATTGGTTGGGGTGAACTCTTTGGTCTGCTTGGACCCAACGGTGCAGGCAAGACTACTGTAATCAATATTCTGAGCACGCTGCTAGAGCCTACTAATGGGGTTGCAGCAGTAGCAGATCACGATGTGGTGTTTGGTGCTGATGAAGTACGAAAGATAATCGGAGTCTGCCCTCAGGAGCCAGCCTTCTACCAGCATCTTACTGGTAGGGAGAACATCGAACTCATGGGAGATCTCCATGAAGTTCCCAAGGATGTGCTCAAGGATAGAGTGGAGACCATGCTCAAGAAGATTGGATTGGAAGATGATGCAGACCGTCGTGCTGGTCAATACAGTGGAGGAATGATCCGCCGCGTCAGCACATTGATGGCTCTAATCAGCGATCCAAAGGTGGCACTCCTTGATGAGCCTACTGTAGCGATGGACCCTGTGTCCAGACGCGCCGTCTGGGACTTCATTAGGGAGTTGAAGAGCAATGGCAAATCAATCATACTAACAACCCACTATATGGAAGAAGCTGAGGAGCTCTGCGACAGGGTTGGAATCATCGACCAGGGCAAACTAATAGCATTAGGCAGTCCCAAAGAGCTAATGGAAGAACATCATGCAGAGGACCTCGAAGAGGTGTTCATCAAGCTCACTGGGAAGAAGCTAAGGGAGGGATTCTAAATGGCTCTACGACGAACACTAGCCCTAGTAAAGAAGAACATGAAGATGTTCACAAGACAGCCTGCAGTTCTTTTCCTGTTGCTGCTATTTCCAATCATAGTCACCGCTACATTTGGCCTGGCTTTTGGCGGCATGGGGCAGGGAGGAGTGACCAACTTCGACATAGGCCTTTTGAACCTAGATGCAGTTTCGACAGACCCTCAATGGACAAACAGCTTTGAGGGAAACCTCACCGAGCTGGAGGGGATCACAGTGACATACTTCGATGATAACGCATCTGGTCAATCCGAGCTGCTTCAGGGGAATATGGATGCATTCATCGTGATTCCCGAAGGCTTTGGTGACAGCTGCACTTCATACTGGAACTCCCCATTCGACGGAAGCTCTTGGATCAATACAACTGTAGAACTCTATGTTGACAGCGGATCGATGATTGCAAGTAGTGCAATCCCGCCGCTGATTCAGCAGGTCGTGCTAAAGACTATGTTTGGAAATGATGCGACTACTCTGGACCTTCCGGTTGATATCGGAAGCCCAACACTAGTTGAAGCCAGCTATTTCACTCAATGGGACTTCATGGCCCCAGGGATATTTGCATTCGCCAGTATCTTCATGATAATGATTGTCGCTCAATCATTGACAGAAGAACGAGATGGCGGGCTACTGAAAAGACTAGGCACCACCCCACTCAAGTCGCACGAATTCATGCTTAGTCAGGTTATTTCCTACATGCTCATTGCAGTGGTACAGGTGTTTCTGGTGTTTGCGGCATCCTTCTTGATAGGATATAGACCTGCAACAGATGCCGCTGGGCTTGGTTTCGCATTTGCCATCTTGCTGGCGTTCTCCCTCGTCAATGTAGGTTTTGGACTGATAGCAGCTACTATCTCCAAATCCGCTGAGATAGCCAGTGGATTGTCATTCATCTTCATAATGCCACAGATGTTCTTCGGAACCTTTATGCCGCTTGGGGGTTTGACAGAAACTATCTCCCGGTTCATGCCGAGCAATTACGTAACTGAGGCAATCACGACGCTGTTCCTTCGTGGTGCTCCTGTTACTACACTCTCTATCTGGAGCAATTTGGGAATTGTATTGGTCAGTGGATTAGTGCTTCTTCTGATTGGAGTTGTACTCTTTCGACGATACTCAACAAGATAGTTCTCTACCGGAGAAGGGATAGACATCCCTTCTCTTCCGCTTTTTTTCAAGAATTGCTACTTGGGGAAGGATATTTATCGCAGAGAAGGCACGCGCCACTCCTGAGGCAAGAGGTGGCTAGTAAATGACTTCGGAGGATCAGTCAATCGTTTCAGAATCAGCAGTAGACCAGAAGAAATCCAGAGCAGCATACGTGCTTTGGGCAGGTGGAATAGCATTCGCATTTGGATTTACTTTCATAATCTGGTTTTTTGGTCCATTGCTTGACCGATTTATTTTGGGTCCTGACCAAGGACCCGCATGGTACTACTGGCAGCTTCCTTCACCTGATGCAATTGCCCAGTTCATAGTTTGGTCCTTCTATCTTGCCCATCAGTTTGTTGTTTGGTTTACAATTTACTGGGCCCAAAAGAATCTGATAACACAGAAGACAAAGCCAACAACTTCACTCACCAAGTATAACTGGGCCATGGTTGTCATCAATGTCCTCTTTGTTTGCCTACATTTGCTTCAGACTCAGATTTGGTTTGATGGCCTTGCACAAGACGTCCCGATATGGACCAGCCAAGGTTCAGTCATAATGATGCTAGTTCTAATACTAGTGATCGAGAATCCCAGAAGGGGTCTATTTCTTGGGAAACGCGCCGGAAAGCCCTTCACCGCACGAGTTTCAGGATTAGTACGTCGGATTCACATGTATCCAATTGCTTGGGCACTGGTCTATACTTTCTGGTTCCACCCAATGTTTTACGACCCGCAACTTCTCACTGGATTCTTCTATATGTTCCTTCTATTTACACAGATGACGGTGGCATACACCTCTGTTCATATAGATAAAAGGTGGGTCATCACTGTCGAGGGATTTGTAGGTGTACATGCTCTAGTAGTTGCTGTCTTCAACACTTTGGACCATGGTAGTACTGACATGTGGGCGATGTTTCTATCTGGATTTGTATTCATGTGGGTCTTCACTTACATGTATGCTCTAAATGTCAGAAAAGAAGTGAAGGTGCTGGTTACCCTTCTCTATCTCGCATTCTTGGCCTGGATTTATATTCCAGCTCCGTTTGGATATGGTCGGGACATATCCTATCTCCTGCGACTTGAGATATTATGGATTCCAATCATCTTGTATCTTCTAGCCGCCGTTGTGGCCGGTATTGGCTATGTCTACCTAAAAGCTACCAAGAAGACTGAATGAGAGGCTCCAGTTCCAATATGATTCATCCATACATTTCATTACAAGTTGGGACCTTCCACTATTGAGTAGGCGGAAACCTGATGAGAATCGACTTGAGGATGAAGCATGGGAACATTAAACTCGTTGGAATGGCATTGCTTCTGATGCTATTAGGTTCATTTGTAATAGTCTTAGGTCCTCGTCCATACTACTATGCGCCTCGTGAACCAATGCGACATGCTCACTCTGTTCCCTTCAATGTTTCATTGATTGATTCTGAGTGGAATTATTCAATTAAAGCCCTTTCTTACTTCTTCACGCTTCCTCGAATTGGAATTACTGAAATGGAAACAAACGGAACACCGCTAGGACTCGCTATTCAGAATGGCAACAATGTAACCGTCTTTGCAGTTTCTGGTGTCAGCCGAATTGCCAATAGCTCTTTGGTTGTTCCAGCGTCAGATGATTGCAAAATCATTGTGACTAGAGAATTTGGCGACGCCAATGGCAGTCTTGTGATCTTGCTTTGGGAAATGCCGCCGCCTCCACCCATTGATCCTTTAATCATAAGTTTCGTCCCTACCTTCATTTTCCTTATAGTACCTGCAATGATTGTCTTTTGGAAAATAGTTAAAGTGAAGACGGCACGCCAAAGTATTCGACCTTTCTGGGTAGCTGTCCTGGTAGTGGTTGGCCTTGCATTGGTGTCCCCATATATTACCGGGTCTTGGGGGGGTTTCTTCACTCCCGCATATGTGACAGAGCAATTCCCTCTTGATAGTAGAACTCTGGTGTTAAATGCCACCTATCCAAATGGCTTTGTCCCCTTTGGCAATGAAGTTCCAAGTAACACTGAATCATTCAGGATTCGTTCGTTCGAGGATGACAACAAAAAGTACTATTTTGAACTGCATGGTGCCAATGATGAAGTCATTCTCTCTGCAACTCATGTAAACTCATCAATTGCGTGGGAAATCCGTGGGGACTTCGTCAGCCCCGGGTACAGTTTGAATTTCGAAAGAGTGGATGTTGATGTAGACGTTAGCCTCTCCATAGAAATCGGTACCAGGACAACAAGAATCCCAGTCGAACCTCTGCCAAGCACCATTCTAGCAATCATGGGGCTCGCTGCACTAATCCTAGCAATAGCAACTGGTTTCTCCGTTCAAACGCGAGAAAAGGTCAGACAAAACTGAGGGATATTGTTCAAAGAGATTCAGTTGGCTGCTAAGTCAAGAATGATTCGTCCATACCATTCATCCATACCATTCAATATGCGCTGATTGTCGTATTGAAGTGACTTGGTTGTATTTTGAAGGTGGCTTAGTCTTGAATCGATGGTTGCTAAAGGCCAAAGTAATTGGGTGCTCGCTATTGATTCTCGTCGGAGGAACCGCTGCTGTAGCACTCCTTGGTTATCCCCACTACTCCTATTCTTATCGAGAGCATACTGAATTACACCCATACGCTTTCAATCTCACTAGTGGCGCGCCACAGTGGAATGAAACGCCTGTCGTGTCCTTTCAGGAACGAATAGGAATCACCTACTTGCAGACAAATAGAACGCCGGTGAAAGTACGGTTTCTGGATTCAGATATGGAGGTTATTCTGTTCCTCTCTAATGTGACTAAGGTCAGCGATATTATCTTGACTACTTATGTTTCAGGATGGGCTTCTATTATTGTTGAGAGGGTGGATGGTGATGCTGAAGTCGACCTCACAGTTATAGTAATCCAATCTATTCCACCGCCTCCAATTGCGCCAGTATCTATGGTATCGACAATAATGTTCTTTTCATTCACAGCAATAGTTGGATTCCTAATGCTGATTTCAATGAAAACTGAATCGCAATGGGATAGCCTACGCGGAAGGCGTCAACCCATCTTGATTGCCTTTCTCATCTTGCTAAGCATCATCCTCATGGCGCATTATATCACAGGATCACTCGATGGCTCTTTTGTTCCGATAGAACAGACTGAGACAGTCGATAGCGGAAGTCAGATGTTTGTCTTGGGTGCAGGAAGCCCAACAGACTATATAGAGATTGGTCGAGAAACAGACTATGACAACTACAGCATCCAAATTGGACCTCAAATAAATCCGGGAATGACATACCGAATGGTGATTCAAAACTCTCATGGAAGCAGCCTCTTAGAGGCGACATTCGTGAACTCAACTTCCTGGTTGATTGAGGGAGCTGCAAGTGTTGGAACTGATTATACTGTATTGATTGAGAGAGCTGGTAGTGATGTGGAGATAGAAGTATCCTACTTTGCAACCCGGACTGTCATGAAACCTAAAATGGATTCTGCGCCGAGTGTGATTCAAGCAAGCGCAGGTGGTGCTTTCCTAATCCTCGCATTGTTACTGGGCCTCATTATGGAACCAGAGGAGAAGACCCAGCAAAACTAGCAAAGTCTGGTCATGAATGAATCTCATACATTGCAAAAGAAAAGGAGGCGGCATTATAGCCGCCACTTAGTTGATTCTATATCCTAAAGACCTAATCTTTCTTTGACACCTTTTCCGTAGTCGGGATCAGCTTTCGTGAAATGCCCAACCATTCGTATTTGGATCTCCTTTGGAACAGTGCTTAGTGGTTCAGCGATGTTGTCCATCAACCGTCCCCGCTCTTCAGCAGACATGAGACGGAATAGATTCCCAGGCTGTACGTAGTCATCATCGACTCCTCTGGGCTGGTCATATCTGTCAGCATCACCGGAGATCTTCAATGGTGGCTCACGATAAGCAGGATCAGCCTTCGGCCCTCCGAAGCTGTCAGGTTCGTAATTATACCCTGGACCTCCGGCCATATATCTCATGTATCCATCACGCTGATTATTAGCAACCTCAGCATTCTTTGCCTGATTCACAGGAAGTTGCTGGTGGTTGACACCAAGCCTGTATCTATGGGCATCAGCATATGAGAAGATTCTAGCTTGAAGCATCTTATCTGGCGAGAAGGATATTCCAGGCACGATATTTGAAGGAGCAAAAGCAGCCTGTTCAATATCTGTGA